>NZ_JACGWE010000168.1:0-222 GCF_014077575.1 Pseudomonas sp. 5Ae-yellow
GCCTAGGGCAGGTCAATAGGTTTTGGCTTTAATCTGCAAGCAGCCGCAGCGTGGCTATAGCCCGCTTGGGCTTGGGCTTGGGCTTCTAGCTTCTAGCTTCTAGCTTCTAGCTTCTAGCTTCTAGCTTCTAGCTTCTAGCTTTGAGCTTGCGGCTTTTCCCGCGCACAAAGTAAAACCCCCGACCTGTTTCCAGATCGGGGGTTTTGGTATAAGCGCTTGACG
>NZ_JACGWE010000016.1:0-78568 GCF_014077575.1 Pseudomonas sp. 5Ae-yellow
ATGTGGAAAAGGGGCAGGGTGCAAAACCATTTGCGTTTTTTGCACACATCTGGCGCTAAAAATAATTTCACGTCGCTCATCGGCTAAAAACGCCCTGTTTTGTGGCCATATTTTATTACCTCCAAGCCGCTCTACCGCCTTTTACCCGCATCCGCGCCAGCCCTTTAGCGACAAGGGCTGGACGTCAAATCGATAAGTAAATCACAACGGATATGACAGCGATATTTAACAGCTATAAATATTTGATAAGCAAAAATATAGCCCTGTAAGCTGCATTCATAGCGGGTTGAGATAATTTTTTGGATATGTTTATTATGGAAAAAGAATTTAAGCATAAACATTCGGGAACCTAGTTTTGGCTTCTAAAAACGTAACACTCCGCCAGCCCACCGGCCTCGACGGATTTGCTCTGAACCAACTTGTCGCACGCTGCCAGCCACTGGACACCAACTCGGTGTACTGCAACTTGCTGCAATGTGCAGACTTCGCTGAAACAGCCATCGCCGCAGAGGCCGATGACGGAGACTTGGTAGGCTTCATCTCTGGTTATCGCCCACCAGCACGCCCCGACACGTTGTTCGTGTGGCAGGTTGCGGTAGATAGCAGAATGCGTGGCCAAGGCTTGGCCCTGAAGATGTTGCTGGCTCTGGTTGAACGTACTCGCGCCGCTGGCGTGACCCGTCTGGAGACCACCATCTCGCCCGGCAACGACGCATCCGAGGCCCTGTTTAAAAAGGCCTTCCGCCTGCTGGGCGCCGATTTCACCACTGAAGTGCTGTTCTCCCGCGAGAAGCATTTCAACGGACAGCACGACGACGAAGTTATTTACCGTGCTGGCCCCTTTACTCAATCAATTACTCAAACAGCTCACGCTTGAGACCAGGAGATATCATGAACAACTTTGAACAGTTCGAGAAAAACGAATCCGACATCCGCAGCTACTGCCGTTCATTCCCGGTCCTCTTCAACCAGGCTCAGGGCGCAGAGCTGGTCACCACCGAAGGCAAGCGTTACATCGACTTCCTGGCGGGTGCAGGCACCCTGAACTACGGCCATAACCATCCGGTACTGAAGAAAGCACTGATCAAGTATCTGGAAGAAGATGGTATTACCCATGGCCTGGACATGTACTCCGCCGCTAAAGAGCGCTTTCTGGAAACCTTCAATCGGGTGATCCTGGAACCACGCGGCTTTTCTAAATACAAGATTCAATTTAGCGGCCCCACTGGCGCCAACGCCGTTGAAGCTGCGTTGAAGCTGGCCCGCAAGGTAACTGGACGCAGCAACGTCATCAGCTTCACCAACGGCTTCCATGGCTGCACCATCGGTGCACTCGCGGTTACCGGTAACGGTCACCACCGCGGTGCGGCAGGCGTACCCCTGACCGATGTCAGCCGTATGCCCTATGCCAACTACTTTGGCGAAAACGTTAACACCATCTCCATGATGGACAAGTTGCTCAGCGACCCAAGCAGCGGTATCGACAAGCCAGCCGCCGTCATCGTTGAGGTTGTTCAGGGTGAAGGTGGTCTGAATACCGCTTCTGCCGAGTGGATGCGCAAGCTTGAAAAGCTGTGCCGCAAGCACGAAATGCTGCTGATTGCCGATGACATTCAGGCCGGTTGTGGCCGTACCGGTACTTTCTTCAGCTTTGAAGAAATGGGTATCAAGCCTGACATCATCACCATGTCCAAATCGCTTAGCGGTTTCGGTCTGCCGTTCGCTATTGTCATCATGCGCAACGAGCTGGACCAGTGGGCACCAGGCGAGCACAACGGCACCTTCCGTGGTAACAACCACGCCTTCGTAACCGCTGCAGCTGCGCTTGAGCACTTCTGGACCAACGACGAGTTTGCCAAGAGCGTTCAGGCTAAAGGCAAAGTAATCAAGGACCGCATGCAGAAAATCGCACGCAAGCACGGCCCTGACTCGCTGTACGTTAAAGGTCGCGGCATGATGGTTGGTATCAGTTGCCCCGATGGCGAGACGGCTTCAGCCATCTGTAAAGAAGCCTTTGCCAACGGCCTGGTCATTGAAACCAGCGGCAACCACAGCCAAGTCGTTAAATGCCTGTGCCCGCTGACCATTACTGACGAACAGATCGAAAAAGCGCTGACCATCCTGGAAGCTGCTTTTGCCAAGGTAATGAGCGATCAGGTTGCCAATCAGGCATCCTGATCCCGGCAGCTTTGCGACCCAACACCGACTCGAAGAGGAAATGAATAGATGATCGTACGTACACTGGAAGAATGCGAAAACTCCGACCGCCGCGTCACCACCGAGACTTGGGAAAGCACCCGGATGCTGCTCAAGGATGACAAGATGGGATTCTCGTTTCACATCACCACCATCTTCGCCAACAAGGAAACGCACATCCACTACAAGAATCACCTTGAGTCTGTGTATTGCATGAGCGGCAACGGTGAGATCGAGACGCTTTCCGACGGCAAGGTCTATCAGATCCGTCCAGGCACACTCTACATCCTGGACCAGCATGATGATCACATGCTGCGCGGCGGGACTGAGGACATGAAAATGGCCTGTGTATTCAACCCACCGATCAGTGGCCGCGAAGTACACGACAAAGACGGCGTATACCCCGCAGACAGCGACTGATCAGTCTGGTCTGACGGCAAACCGCAAAGCTGCCAGCGATGGCGCTTTGCGCACTGCCAGTCGGGATTAATCGCGGTTCGACCGCGGTTTCCTGCCGGAAGGTAACAATCCGCGGCATGCTTTCGCGGACGTTAACACAGCCTTCATCGCAAACCCCACGATAAGATGTACTGGCAGCCAAACAAATCTGGTCGCCTCAGGTACACAGCCAGCGGCAGAAACGCGCCGCAGTAAGACGGACAAACGAGGGCATGAGGCTCTCTACCTGCTGGCAGCAGGACAAGATTCACCAACGACAGAAACCAGGACTATGCATACAGTAGAGAAAATCGGCGGCACATCAATGAGTCGCTTTGAGGAAGTACTGAACAACATTTTCATTGGCCAACGTCAGGGTACAGACCTGTACCAGCGTGTTTTCGTTGTCTCTGCCTACAGCGGTATGACCAACATGCTGCTCGAGCACAAGAAAACCGGTGAGCCCGGTGTGTACGAGCGATTTGCCGACGCCCATGTCGAGGATGCCTGGCTGGATGCCTTGGACGCTGTGCAGGAATCCATGGTCAGCAAGAATGCCGAGCTGTTCAAGGGCGAGTACGAGCGTCTGGCGGCCGACCGCTTTATTGAAGGCCGCATCAGTGACGTGCGTGACTGCATGGTGAGCCTGCAGCAGCTTTGCTCCTACGGCCACTTCCAGCTGACCGAGCACCTGATGAAAGTACGCGAAATGCTAGCCTCTTTGGGCGAAGCGCACAGTGCCTTCAATACCGTGCTGGCGCTGAAGAAAAAAGGCGTCAACGCACGCCTGGTTGACCTTACCGGCTGGAACCAGAGCGAACCAAAGGCGTTCCAGGATATGGTCAAGGACAGCTTTGACGGTATCGATCTAAGCAAGGAGCTGGTTGTTGCTACTGGCTATACCCATTGCAGCGAAGGCTTGATGAACACCTTTGACCGCGGCTACAGCGAAATCACCTTCGCACAGATTGCCGCATCCACCAGCGCGCACGAGGCGATTATTCACAAGGAATATCACCTCTCGAGTGCCGATCCAAACCTGGTTGGCGTGGACAAAGTTGTCACCATCGGCCGCACCAATTATGACGTAGCCGACCAGCTGTCCAACCTTGGTATGGAAGCGATTCATCCCAAAGCTGCGCGCACCCTGCGCCGTGCCGGTATCCACTTGCGCATCAAAAATGCGTTTGAACCGAATCATGGTGGCACCCTGATCAGTCAGGACTATTGCAGCGAGAAGCCCTGCGTTGAAATCATCGCCGGCCGCAAGGACGTATTTGGTCTGGAAGTCTTTGATCAGGAGATGCTCGGCGACGTCGGATATGACCTTGAGATCACCAAGCTATTGAAGAAGCTCAAGCTCTATGTGGTCAACAAGGACTCAGATGCCAATAGCATCACCTACTATGCATCGGGCTCACGCAAGATGATCAACCGCGCATCGCGCTTGATCGAAGAGCAGTACCCGATGGCCGAAGTCAATGTGCACAACATCGCCATCGTTTCGGCGATTGGCTCAGACCTAAAGGTCAAGGGCATCCTCGCCAAGACGGTTGCCGCGTTGGCAGAAGCTGACATCAGCATCCAGGCGATCCACCAGTCGATCCGCCAAGTTGAGATGCAGTGCATCATCAAGGAAGAGGATTACGACGCAGCTGTCGCAGCACTGCACCAGGCGCTGATTGAGCCAGAAAATCATGGTGACGTAATCGTCGCCGCCTGATCCTGAAAGACGGCAACAACAAGTAGCGGCCCCACAGATAACTGTCGGGCCGTTTTTGTTTTGTACGTGAGAGCATCAGCAGAGCAGTTAAAACTTCGTTATAGTCTGGCAATATCCTTGGCAAATACGCTCACGACAATACGCTGCGCATGTGCCGAACAGGGCTGCAGCATCTATGGATAAGGGACGAACGCGTGATTGAAGCGGTATGGATTGCATTTGCCTTCATGATGGGACTGGCCGTGCGCCAGGTGGGCCTCCCTCCCCTAATCGGTTATCTCGGTGCCGGATTTGCACTGTCTGCTCTGGGTTCAAGGGTTGGCGTCGGCCCTGAAGACAGCGAGGTACTCTCCCATATAGCGCATCTGGGCGTTTTACTGTTGCTGTTCACCGTTGGCCTCAAACTCAAGGTGAAGAACCTGGTGCGGCCAGAGGTGATTGGCGGCAGCCTCTTGCACTTCGCTCTGTCTACCGCGCTGCTGCTAGCCGGACTACTCTATTTTCTAGAGCTCCCCTTGGGTGAAGCTACGTTGCTGGCCATGGCACTCTCTTTTTCCAGTACTGTGCTGGCCGCCAAAGTACTGGAGAGTAAACGCGAGCTGCGCGCCTTCCATGGCCGGGTGGCTATCGGTGTCCTGATCATGCAGGACCTGATTGCCCTGGTAGCCATCAGCATCGCCAGCGGTAAAAGTCCGTCAGCCTGGGCGTTGATGGTAATTATCCTGCCCCTGAGCAAACCAATACTCTACAAGCTGCTTGATCTCAGCGGGCACGAAGAATTGATGGTGCTACTCGGCCTGCTACTGGCGCTGGTAATTGGCGGTGCCGGCTTCGAAGCCCTTGGACTCAGCTCCGAATTGGGCGCCTTGGCATTTGGTGCGCTGCTGGCAGGTCACAAGCGCGCGGGCGAACTTGCACAGTCGCTGTGGAGCCTTAAAGAAATCTTTCTGGTCGGCTTCTTCTTGCAGATAGGGCTCGGCGGCTTGCCGGATATGCAGGCAGTTATCTTCGCATTGGTAATCACCCTACTGCTACCACTCAAAGCGCTGCTGTTCTTCCTGCTGTTTGTCGGCTTCAAGCTGCGTGCTCGTAGCGCCTTTCTAAGTAGCCTGACCCTGGCCAACTACAGCGAGTTTGGGCTAATCATGGCGAGCCTGGTGCTTCCGCAATGGCTGATCCCCTTGGCCTTAACGGTGGCTTTCTCGTTCCTGCTTTCCGCTCCACTCAACCGCATTGTCCACTCAATTTACGAGCGCTTGTCGCCCTACCTGCTGCCCTTTGAACGCAACATTCGTCATCCAGACGAACAACCCATTACGCTTGATGATGCTCAGGTTCTGATTATGGGTCTGGGACGGACTGGCCGGGCAGCCTACGACAATCTCGCCGAACAGGGCTTCAATGTCATTGCACTGGACTCGGACCCGGTCGCTGTTGAGGCCAGCCTTAAAGACGGCCGCCGCGCGCTCTTCGCTGACGCAGAGGACCAGGTCTTCTGGCAGAACCTTGATATGCCCAATATTCATTCGGTGATCCTGGCCATGAACGATGCAGAAGCCAAGACCATCGCCGTGCAAAAACTGCGCTCACGCGGCTTTGCCGGCCTGATCGTTTCACACGCAATGTATGAGGACATCGCCAGAGCCATTATTCGCGCAGGCGCCGACCATACCTATCTGACCATGAGCGAAGCCGGCACCGGCTTGGCAGAGCACGTTGCACGCAGCATTCGCGAACGTAGCCAGTTGCTCAGCGAGGACGCTGAGCAACGAGCTGACGTCAAAGCTTAAGACAGCAAGAAACGGCTAACCTGTTCGGCAGCACTCCGCGGGTGCTCCAGCATAAAGCAGTGACCACCCGCTGTTTGGTGCGCTGTACAGCGCACACCGCTGCCTGCGAGGCGGCGTGCGCTTACCCCGACAAAGGGATAGGTGCGATCGCCATAAATGATATGCGTAGCTGTCTTGATGCGCCGCAGCGACCTCCAGAGGCCGCTGGGCATGCTCATGAAGACGTCGGCTTCGCGACTCGGATGACAACATAATTCAACCCCACGCTCCGGGTGATCCCGTAATGCGTGCGTAATATGCGCAGCGAAGGCATTCTCATCCCATCCGCGGAACATCCCCCTGTTATGCAAACTGCTATGCGCGGCGGCACGATCCGGCCAGCTGTCGCGTCGCGACCTGGCACGCTTGGCCACAGGATTGCTGTTTATTCCCAGTAGACCCAAGCCGCGCCTCAAGGTGATCAAGCCAGGTGGAAAAAACACTGGATCGAGTAAAACGGCACGTTCAAACAGGTCGGGCTCCGCCGACAGGATCAAAGCAGTTAAAACGCCACCAAAGCTGTGGCCACAAGCCACACGAGGCACATTGCCAAACAATCCTCGACCGGCTTCAAAAGCTTCCAGCGCCAGTTCAGCATTACGATTCCAGCCAACAAACTTATCGCCATGATCACTCTGGCCATGCCCCTGCAAATCGCATAGCCAGAGATCAAAGTCATGCGCGAGCAACTCCAGCAAAGGCTCGTAACTGCGGGTAGAAAAGCCGTTGCCGTGCAGAAAATGCAGTAAAGGCTTGCCGCTGGGAGGGCTATGCCAACCGCGCAGACTGAAGCCCGCGCTGGTCTGGTGCGCCCAGGGTAACAACTCCATGCCATGATCCCCGGTAAAAAACATCAGTCTAAACGGCGCCAGCGTAGCTGTCAGCGCCATTGGTGCCTGTTAAGCTGCCCCATCTATTGCGGGAATGGTGATATATGCTTGAGGTCAGGACATCCGGCCATGGATTACCGCTGGTGTGGGGGCACGGTTTAATGGGCAGCATGGCGCAGGAAGACACTACCGGCTGGTTTCATCATCGCGATAGCGACCTCAAATGGGTACGCTACGACGCCTGTGGTCATGGCAATTCGCTCCGACCACTGGACCCATTGCGCTATCGCTGGCCTGCGCTTGCGTCAGACATGCTGATGGTAGCAAGGCACAATACCACTGGCCGCTTTGCCTTGGGCGGGCAATCCATGGGTTGCGCCAGCGCAATATTAGCCGCCCTGCAGGCCCCGGATAGCGTCTGCAAGTTGGTATTGGCAACACCACCCACCGTCTGGTCCGACCGATCAGTTCAGGTAGCAAAATACGAGCAGATGATTCGTCTTTTACGCGCTCGCGGTATGAACGCGTTAATACAGCTGTCGCGCCAGTATCCTGCACTGCCAGACTGGCTTGGCCAAGCCCGCCCACAAGACGCCTTGGCGCAGCTCGAAAGCTTGTCAGGCTTCACCCGTGAGCTCTTGATAGCCGTCCTGCAGGGTGCAATCGCGTCCGACATGCCAGCACCAATCGAGCTGAAAAAGCTCGATCAACCCGCACTGATACTAGCCTGGCGCGACGACCCTATCCATCCGATAAGCAGCGCAGAGCAATTGGCTCAAAGCCTGCCCAACGCTGAACTACGCATTATTGACAGAGTCAACGAGCTGGCGGATTGGCCGCAACAAATCGCTGACTTTATCCATCAGTAAATGAACACCTCTGAGCTTATTCCAGGCTGTAGTCGATATTGGTAACCACCCTGACGCGCTTGGTTTCCGGGGTGAAGGGATCAACATCCTCGATCGAAAAATATCCCTGTGTTGCGCGGCGGATACTTCCCACTTCAGCCCCTGCATCGCGCGCGAACTGGTCTGCTGCTGCGCGCGCATCGCGGGTTGCGTCAGCGATCATATCCGGCTTGATACTATCAAGCTGGGTGAATAGAAAGCTGGGCTGAAACTCGTAGCTTTGAGTCAGCGCGATACCAGACTTCACCAGCTCGCCCACTGACTGCATGCCTTGCTTGACGCTATCGACCTCCTCGGTACGCACTAGAACGGTGACATCCGCACGGTAACGTTCAGGCGGTAGGTTATTACCGTAGCTATTCGCATGTTGATCGGTGATTTTAGGCACCGATAACTGAATCTGCGGCTCCTTGAATCCCTTAAGCAATAAAAAAGATCGAACCAAGCCTTGCTGAGTGTCTATATCGTTCTGCAGTTGGTCTAGACTGTTACCAGTAAGCGTAAAATTGATTGGCCAGAGCGCAAGGTCGGCTTGCACCTCACGTTCAGCCAGCCCTTTTACGCTCACCACACGATCAGCGCCGCGGAACTGCAACAAACCGGTTTTCAGGCTAACAGCCATAAAAGCCAACGCGATAGCGATCAACCCGGCTGCTACGATAGACCCCCAGGAAACACGAGAAACAGACGACATAGGTACCTCCAGTAAAAAGTGCAAACTCAGCATAAGAAAGACAAAGGATTGACGCGAGGCATTTCACTTGCGCGCATTCCACCTTAGAATGGCGCCCGACTTCCCTTGGACCCGAACTTTCTTTGTTGTATCCCCATCAAAAAAAGGAGCACGTGTGGATCTCGCGACACTAATTGGCCTGATCGGCGCCATTGGCATCATTGCCGCGTCCATTCTGCTGGGTACCGGAGCACAGGTATTCTTCAATGTACCTTCACTGCTGATTGTCATTGGCGGCAGTCTGTTTGTTGTACTGGCAAAGTTTAACGTCGGCCAATTCATCGGGGCGATTAAAGTGGCTGGGCGGGCATTTCGTTTCAAGCTGCCTGACACTGAAGAAAGCATTAACGAGCTGGTCGAGCTCGCTACTGTTGCGCGAAAGCAGGGGCTGCTGGCCTTGGAAGACAAGGAGATTTCATCCCCCTTCCTGCAAAGCGGTATTCAGCTGCTGATTGATGGCCATCCACAGGAAACCGTAAAGGCCATTCTGGAAAAGGAACGGCTAATGACCTTGGACCGCAACCGCTGGGGAGCCAAGGTGTTCAGCGCTCTAGGTGACGTCGGCCCAGCTATGGGCATGATTGGTACGCTCATCGGCCTGGTGCAGATGCTGTCCAATATGGAAGATCCTAAATCCATCGGCCCGGCCATGGCCGTAGCCCTGCTGACAACTCTTTATGGCGCCATGCTGGCAACCATGCTCTGCTTGCCAATAGCCGACAAGCTAACGCTTAGAATGAGTGAAGAAGCACGCATGCAGGGTCTATGGATAGACGCCATCCTGGCTATACAGGAAGGAACCAACCCTAGGGTCATCGAGCAAATGCTCAGCAGCTATTTGCCGCAGAACAAGCGCGACAAAATTGGCGGCGAAGCGGAAGAAGCCTGATGGAAGAGGAAGAAAGCGGCCCAGGTATACCAGCATGGGTGATGACCTTCGCTGACCTGATGTCACTACTGATGTGCTTTTTCGTGTTGCTGCTGTCTTTTTCCGAGATAGATGCACAGAAGTTCAAGCAGATAGCTGGCGAGATGTCTAAAGCCTTTGGTGTGCAGCGAGAGATCCCGGCCCTGGAAATCCCGATGGGCACCAGTCCCATCTTTGACAAGTTTTCCCCCGGCAAGCCCGAACCTACGCCAGTTGATAGCGTCCGCCAGCAGACCACAGAACAAGCCCCGCAACTTGATACCCTGCGTGAAGAGCTGGAAGGAAAACTAAAAGAGCAAGTCAGCAAAACGACTGAAGACCAGGTAGAGACCAGCATTGATGCCCTGCGTGAGGTGCTCGACAACGAATTGAAACAAGGCCGCATGCAACTTGAGCACGACCGCAAGCGCATTGTGATCAGGGTAGAGGAGAAAGGCTCCTTCCCTTCAGGCTCCGCAGACATGACACCCGACTTTCAGGACATGTTGGATAAGATCGCCGATGTAGTGTCACGCTTGCCAGGTGAGGTCACGATTGAGGGGCATACCGACAACATCCCGATCAAAACCAACCGCTTCCACTCCAACTGGGACCTATCGGCAGCACGTGCCTCGTCGGTAGCCAATGCACTGCTGCTGAACGACACCATCGAGCCGGAGCGAATAAGAGTGCAAGGCTATGCCGAAACTCGTCCACGGGCAGATAACGACTCCCCGGAAAACCGTGCACTCAACCGCCGGGTAGAAATCATCCTCGACCTGTCAGGCTCTATTGATGAATACGAAGCAGAACTGCGACGACTCATGGAGGAAGACCTGGGTGAATTGATCCAGGAACTGGAGTTGCAGGACAGCCCACCGCCGGCACAATAACCAAATCAACCAGTTTATCTGTCAGGCCTGGTTACTTCTTCAGATCATCAGGAATGGGCGGTTCGGGCATAGGCCCTGGCCGCTTGCCCTGGCCGGCACGATATTGGCGCAGCTGAAACACGTAAGCCAATACTTGAGCCACTGCCAAATAGAGACCGGAAGGAATCTCCTGATCAAGCTCAGTGCTGTAGTAGACCGCTCTCGCCAACGGCGGTGACTCCAGCACTACGATATTGTTTTCGTTGGCGACTTCACGGATCTTTTGCGCGATGAAATCAGCGCCTTTGGCCAGCATAATCGGGGCGCCGCCGTTCAGCGGATCATATTTCAAGGCCACAGCAAAGTGCGTTGGGTTAGTAATCACCACGTCCGCCTGCGGTACTTTCTCCATCATCCTGCGTTCGGCCATTTCACGTTGCAGCTGCCGAATTTTACCCTTGACCTCAGGCTTACCCTCGGAGTCCTTGAACTCGTCACGCACCTCCTGCTTGGTCATCATCAGCTTCTGCTTGTTATCCCATAGCTGGAAGGGCACATCGACCAGTGCAATGAGGATTAACGAAGATGAAAGAATCAACAACGCGGAGGCCAGCGCCCAGGCGCAATGCACTATGGCTTGTTCCAGCGGCTCCTGACCAATACTGAGAAAGTCATCGGTGCGCAAATGCAGCACCAGCAATGAGGTACCAAGCACAACCAAAAACTTGGCCAGCGCTTTGAGCAGCTCGACCAAGGCTTTTAGCGAAAACATACGCTTGAGCCCTGCAAGGGGATTCATTCGCTCGAACTTGGGCGCCAACGATTTGACACTAAAAAGCCATCCACCGAGCATGATAGGGCCGACGATAGAAGCCACCAGCAGCATGGCAAACAGGGGCGCAAGTACAACTATCCCCTCCATTACCGAGGTGTACAGATGGAGCGCCATGGCATCAGTGCCCAACAGCGCCTCACGCTCAAATGAGAAGTTGAAGACCATGATACCCATCAACTTACGTGCCATTTCGGGGCCGAGCATTAGCAGCGCGAGCGCTGAGACCATCACCACAGCCAGCGTATTCAGCTCTTTCGAGCGAGCCACCTGCCCCTTATCGCGCGACTCTTTAAGCCGTTTGGCCGTGGGGTCTTCTGTTTTTTCCTGACCGCTCTCGGATTCGGACATCAGCTCGCCCTCACCAAAGCACGCAACCAGATAAGAGCATCAGACGCTAACTCCTGATACTGCCCCAGCACGTTACTCAACAGAACCCAGAGTATGAACAAGCCAAAGATCAGCGTTAGCGGAAAGCCAATCGAGAAAATATTTAGCTGCGGCGCCGCGCGCATCATCACGCCAAAGGACAAATTAACGATCAGCAGCGCTGCAATGGCGGGCAAACCAATCAGAATGGCCGAGGCCATTACCCAAGAGAAACGGTAAACCAATGCTTCAAAGTCAGTTGCCGCCAGCGTCTCGCCAATAGGTAACGTATTAAAGCTCTCAACCAGCACCTCAAGCACGACCAGATGGCCATTCATCGCCAAAAACAACAAGGTAACCAGCATGGTAAATACCTGCGCTACAACGGCCACAGAGATACCCATGCTAGGGTCGTTCATCGACGCAAACCCCAAGCCCATCTGCATCGCAATAATCTGACCAGCCATCACATGAACTTGAAATAAGAGCTGCAGCGAAAGCCCCATAGCAGCGCCTATCACTATTTGCTCGGCGATAATGGTCCAGGTACTCAGTGACAGCGCATCAAGGGTTGGGACTTCAGGAATCTGTGGCGCGACCAGCAAGGTAAGCGCCAAGGCAAAATACAGGCGTATACGAGTTGGTATCAGTTGAGTGCCGAATACCGGCATGGTCATCAGCACGCTTGCGATGCGAAAGAGCACCCACAGGTAGCTTGAGACCCAGCGGCTAAGTTCGGCGCTGGATAGCTCCAGCATCAGCCGATCAGCCCTGGAATCTGCCGATACAGGGTATCGGTAAACTCAATCAACTGAGTAGTTAACCAAGGCCCCAACCAAATCAAGGTAACGAAGGTTACCAGCAGACGCGGGAGAAAACTCAGGGTCTGTTCGTTGATCTGCGTAGCCGCCTGAAACATGGCAACCACAAGGCCGATCAACAAACCTGGCATTACCACAATGGCAACCATGATACAGGTCAGCCATAGCGCTTGGCGGAACAGATCAACAGCTACTTCTGGAGTCATTGCCGGCCCTCCCCTAACGCACAGCAAAGCTGGCAGCGAGAGTGCCGATAATCAGCGCCCATCCATCTACCAGCACGAACAGCATGATCTTGAATGGCAAGGAAATAATCAGCGGCGACAGCATCATCATACCCATGGCCATCAGCACACTGGCAACAACCAGATCGATAACCAAAAACGGAATAAAGATCATGAAGCCAATCTGAAAGGCAGTCTTCAGTTCAGAGGTAACAAAAGCCGGTACCAGAATATGAAAGGGCACTTCGTCGGGGCCCGTCAGGTCGGTGCGATTGGCCAAGCGCACAAAAAGCTCAAGATCGGTTTCACGGGTCTGCGCCAACATGAATTCGCGCATTGGCACGCTCGCTACCTCCATCGCTTCCTGTGCCTGCATCTCCTCGTTGATGTAGGGCTGCAACGCTGTTTGATTGATCTGCTCGAAAACCGGCGCCATGATAAACAGGGTGAGAAATAACGCCAGACCAACCAGAATCTGGCTGGACGGCGTTTGCTGCAAACCCAGCGCCTGACGCAGAATCGCGAACACAATGATGATGCGGGTGAAACTGGTCATCATCATGACGAAGGCCGGGATGAAGGTCAGCGCCGACATCAACAGCAGAACTTGCAGGCTCACAGAGTACGTCTGCTCACCATTGGCATCAGTGCTCAGTGTGACCGCTGGCAAACTAAGCGGATCAGCCGCTGTCTGCGCCCATACCGATGGCGCCGCCAGCATCAGCAAGAGCCAAATCCAACGCATCATGAATCTGCTCCCCGCTTCAACAGCGCCTGAAGTTTGCGCCCAAAGTCACCATTGCCAGCCGCTGCAGCGGCCAAATCCGCGACCGGCTGCTCAAAGACATGCAGGGTATTGATTCGCCCGGGGGAGGTGCCCAGAAGCATCTGAGTACCTCCAACATCGACCAGCAACAGACGGTCTCTTGGCCCTAATGGCAAGCTACTGACCAGCTTGATGTGCTGCCCACCCTGCGGAGCCAACGGCCCAACACGGCGCATCAAGTAGCCCAGGGCGAAAATCAAGCCTATGACCACCGCCAAGCCAAGCGCCAGTTGCAGCAACTGGCCAACCAAGGAGCCTGACGACGCGCCGATAGCCGCCACAGCCGGCTCTTCAGCAGCCAGGCTGGTGCCGGGCAGCAGTGCCATTGCAAGAAGCGGTAAACAACGGAGCATTTTCATGCTCACCGCAGTTTCTTGATACGTTCAGTAGGACTGATCACGTCCGTCAGACGAATACCGAACTTCTCGTTCACGACAACTACTTCACCGTGCGCGATCAAGGTACCGTTTACCGTCACATCGAGTGGCTCACCAGCCAACCGATCAAGCTCTACAACCGAGCCCTGGTTAAGCTGCAGCAGGTTGCGGATAGTGATATCGGTATTGCCCACCTCCATCGCGATCGTGACCGGGATGTCGAGAATCACATCCAGATTAGGGCTGTCACCCGGATCAAATCGGTCATCCTGGGCTTTAGCAGGAGCGCTGAACTCTTCCATCGGCATACGTGGCTCGGCATCACTCTGTGCCAGCATGGCGTCAATATCATCCTGGCTGGCATCACCCGCCTCGTCCAACGCAGCCGCCCACTCATCCGCTAACGCCTGCTCTTCTGGAGTGGGTTCGTCCGGGCTATTGTCATCAGCCATCACGCTATTCCTCTGTTATTGATACTTATCGGGTCGCTGATTATGTATTGATCAACGTGGTCGCGTCAGCGGACCGAGAATCTGCAGGGCAAGATTACCTTTTACCGATCCCAGCTTGGCCTTGAAGGTAGGCACACCATTGGCACACAGCACCATATGATCGGGTAGTTCAACCGGAATCACATCTCCCGGCTGCATCGTCAGCAAGTCATTGAGCTTCAGCTTGCTTTTAACCACGGTCGCACTTAGTGGGACCTTAACGCCGGTAATTTCCTCACGCAGCGCTCGCACCCACCGCTCATCATGCTCATCAACATCGGACTGTACGCCAGAATCCAGCACTTCGCGCAGCGGCTCAATCATGGAATAAGGGAAGGTTACGTGAAGGTCACCACCACCCCCATCGAGCTCGATATGGAAAGTGGAAACCACCACCACTTCGCTGGGGCTCACAATATTTGCCAGTGCCGGATTAACCTCGGAGTTAACGTACTCAAACTGCACGTCATGCACTGCCTGCCAGGCTTCACGTAAATCAATAAAAGCCTGATCCAATACCATTCGCACCACGCGCAACTCGGTCGGCGTGAATTCACGGCCTTCAATCTTGGCGTGACGTCCGTCACCGCCAAAAAAGTTATCCACCAGCTTGAATACGAGTTTCGCATCCAGAATGAACAATGCAGTACCGCGCAACGGCTTCATCTTCACCAAGTTGAGACTGGTGGGCACGTAGAGCGAGTGCACATACTCGCCAAATTTCATTACCTGCACGCCGCCCACTGCGACATCTGCCGATCGACGCATGAGGTTGAACATGCTGATGCGCGTATAGCGCGCAAAGCGTTCGTTAATCATTTCCAGCGTAGGCATCCGCCCACGTACGATGCGATCCTGGCTGGTGATATCGTAGCTCTTGATCGACCCGGGCTCGCCCTCCAGCTCGGTATCAATGGCGCCATCATCTACCCCGTGTAACAGGGCATCGATTTCATCCTGGGAGAGCAGATCCTGTACGGCCATGAACGCGTCCTATTGCAAAACCATATTGGTAAAGAGTACCGACTCGATTACCGGGTCGCCCACTTCCTTTTCCATCAGCGCCTTCACCGCAAGGCCAGCTTTTTCACGCAGTGCCTCCTTACCTTCAGGACTCATCAAGGCGGCAAAGTCTTCACTACCGAACAACAGCACCAACTGGTTACGTATCAGCGGAAGGTGCTGATTCAGCTTGGCCATACCCTCCGCGTTACGGCCCATGAGTACCACACTCACCTGCATATAACGCTGGCGACCACTGTCGCTGTAATTAACCACAAAGGGTGGTTCAAGAGCCTGATATAGCGCTTCTTGCTTAACCGGCTCTGCCGGCACTTCGGCGGCAGCCTCTTCGTCTTCACCGGAGAGCATGAAGTAGGCCACTCCGCCAGCCGAGAGCAGCAATGCCAGTAGACCAATACCAATCAGAATAAATAGTTTCTTGCGACTCTTGGCCGGTTTTTCCAACCCATCGTCTTTCGCTGTGTTATCTGCTTGTTTTGCCATGACAATATTCCGTCACTCCAGCGGGATTTTCCCTGTTTATGAGGGTAATGCATTGAACGTGCCAGTACATGCATTCGCATACCGGCTAAGCGCGCTTTAGCCAAGTAGCCAGGCCCGCGCTCAGTCATCAGGACCGGATGGTCATAGGATAAAGGGAAAGTGCAGAAAAGTCTTTGTCAGCCCGCCTGGAAAGGCGGCTGACAAAGACGCAGGAACTGCTGAAAGGCGCCCAATGCTCAGGCGTAGTAATCAACTAATCGACTATTGGCAGCGATCTGTTGGGCCGCCGCCATCGGCAACTCATCTTCCCCGCTGGCCCGCGAAGCGCTAGCCGCTGAACCACCTGCTCGACCCTCACTGGAATCGCCACCAGCAAAACCACCAGCCGCCTCATTGCCGCGCTGCTGACCACTATTACCATCAGAAACAGTAACGTCGAGCTGATCAACCCCTTGCAGGGAAAATAGTTCGCGCAAACGATGCATATGCCCTTCCAACGCTTCACGCACCGCCGGATTCTGACTCACAAACTGCACCTGGTGCTCGAGCCCACGCGCCTGAATCTTGATCTCTAGCGGCCCCAACTCAGCAGGGTCGAGTTGAATCTCAACGCTCCTGAGATTCTGGCTGGACATCCACATAACCTTATTAACTACAGACTCGCTCCAACCACTTTGACCAAAAGGCACCGCAAGTGATTGTGCCGCGCCAGCGACCGGTCGCTGCGTTAGCGCACCCTGCGCTGAGCCAGCCGCGACCGCAGACTTGTTCTGGGAGTCCAACGCATCAATGGCTGAGTTTTCCTGTTTCGCCGGACCCCCTCCCTTCTGCTCGGCAAGTCTTGCGGCGAACAATCCTTGGGAGTCTACACTGGCTGCCAGGTTAGCTACCCGCTGGGTTTGTTGCGGCTGGTCAGCAGAATTGGCCTGTCGATTACTGGTCAAAAGTTTGTCATCAGCGTCGGTCGACTGCGTCTTGCCCTTGAGAGTGCTGTCTTCGTTAGCAGTGACGGCTGCATCCGCATCAGCCGCTGCAGAACCTGCCATGGCAGCACGCAGCTGCGCGAGCATTTCCGGCAAACTGAGAGGATTCTGGCTGCTGGCAAGTGGTTTATCACCCGATGCGCCAGCGGCCAGGCTCGCGTCCGCGGCCTGCGCCAGGACTTTGCTGGCTTCAGCTGCCGTCATCTGCTGCGCCAATACCGGGCTCGAGACAGCCTGTGTTGCGGCGTCAGCGCCGGACCCTTCTTGTGGTAACTGCGACAACCACTGTTGCCACTGACTGCTCAAGGCGGCCAACAGGTCTGCATCCTCCTGCGGCTCACCATCCGCTGACAGCGTCAGTTCAGCGCCACCTCCATCACTTTCAGCAGCGCCCTGCAGAGGGGATTCCAACGCAGCAAGCTGTTGTAGCCAGTCCCTGATCTCGACCGGCAAGCTTTTGCCGTCTGCGGCAAAGCCAGGCATGCCCTCCTCGCCCGCGGCAATCGCCTCTTGAGACTGACTAAACTGGCTGATCAAGGCCTTCAACTCAGCGGGCTGTTGCGCTGCCAAAACAGAAGAAAAAGCCGCCAACCCTTCAGCTGCAGGGCTTTCACCTTTTGCAGTGCCCAGCCCTGAGAGCTTGTCTCGTGGCATTTCGGCGCCCATCAGCGCCAGCAGATTTTGCCCAATTGGCATACCTAAATCTCCACCCGGTCTGCAAGAATCCTTGCGTTTGCAGACGTGTTGCAATGCATGGGCCAAGTGGAGCAGTAGGAGTCAGGAAAGTTGCGTTTGCACGCGACTAGAACACGCGAGGATGTTTGAATAACTTACCTTTGCCGCAGCTAGATCACCTTTCAAAGCGGCACGTTCACCGTCAAGGCATGCATTTTCCAAGGCAAGGGCACCCATATTACCGCAGCTACCCTTGAAGCTATGAGCAGCCTGGCGGAAGGCTTCGAGATCTTCGCTTTGCAAGGCAGCGCTCAGCTGAGAAAGGCGTAAATTGGCATCAGTCAGAAAGGTCTCAAGCAACAGAGGATAATCGTCCTGCATGAGCTCGCGCAGTGCATCCAGCGCAGCATGATCGATATCCGGCAAATGATCTGACATGAGAAAACCTTGTATGGAGCGTAGCCGAGTTTAATCGCGACCTGATCGGCAGAAAACTGAACTAACGAAAGTGCCCGCAGTATGCCCAAGCTACCAGCTGAAGACCACCCTGACAGTGCTGCTGGCTCCTTTGACTTCTACTTCCTGCGCCAGCGCCGCCACCAACGCCAGGCCTCGTCCGGCATAATCTGCGCATGCGCGATCAGGCGCAAACCCATTGCCGCTATCTTCACATTCAATCTGCAGCATCCCGCCATCAGGGGTTGGCAAGTGGTTCAAGGTGATACGAATCCAGCCGTCTACCAGGCTGCGCAGCCGCTCACCTCGCTCTTGATAATAGAGAGCGAAGCCATCCGAATCCTGCTTCCACGCCGAGTCGAGCCGCAACAGGCCGTGTTCCAGAGCGTTGCTATATAACTCACTCAGCACGGTAAACAACGCACCCGCTTGCGGCCGCAGCCCTGGGATCTCCAATAGTCGCGAGAGCAGGAAAGGCAGCGGGTTTTGTTCGCGGATAGACGCAGCTCGATAAGTGTAGCTCAGGCACCAGTCCTGCGGCCGAGACGGCGGCGCGGTGGCGCGCGGTGAAGGTATACGCTCACTCCGCTCAGGCATCACCACTTGAAGCAAACTGACATCATCCTCAGGGCTACCGTGGAAGCGCTCAAGCGCGCCGAGCAGCCCATCGAAAATTCGCCCTGGATGCCCCAGATAGGCATCCAGTACCTCGTGCACGCCAGCTTCCCCAAACAGCTCACCTGCCTGGTTACGGCTTTCAATAACGCCATCAGTCCAACACAACAGACGCTCACCCGGGCGCATCACCATCACTTCAGGCTGAGGATTAAAGCGTTGCCGGTTGGCGACACCCAGCGGCAGGTTGGTAGAGGCGACGCTGCGCATAAGCTCTGCCGACGGGCCGAGAATCATCACATCAGGCAAGCCACCATTCCAGATTTCCACAAGCCCTTTATCGGGGTTTACCTCAATCAGCACAGCGCAGCAGAAAATACCGACCGGCAGAATGGTTGCCAGCTTGTCATTCAACTCAAACAAAATATCGCGCAGGGCAAACCCCTTTGCGGTCATTGCGTAAAACACTTCCGCCAGCGGCATCGCGCCGATCGCAGCTGACAAACCGTGCCCGGTGAAATCCCCCAGCAGCAGATGCATTTCACCTGAGGGACGATTGGCTGCGAGCAGAATATCGCCATTGAACATCGCATAGGGGGACTGCAGGTAACGCAGACTGCTGTGGCTCAGAGCCCCTGAATGCGCCACGCGATCAAAAATGATTTTGGCTACTTCCTGGTCCTGCAGCAGACTGGCGTGCTGCGCAGCAATCACATCACGCTGCGCCTGCAACGTTTGATGCATCTCGCGCATGCGGCGAAACGCGCTGATCTTGGCATCCAGGATCACCGGGTTATAGGGTTTGGTCAAAAAGTCGTCGCCGCCCGCTTCCAGGCATTGTACCAGGGCATCGGTCTCGGTCAGACTGGTGAGAAAGATGATCGGCACCAGGTCTTCACCCGCCTGCTGCTTGATCAGCCGGGCAGCCTCAAAGCCGTCCATCACCGGCATAAGCGCATCAAGCAAAACAATATCTGGCCGACGTTCGGAAAACTGCTCTACCGCCACCTGGCCATTCTCGGCGAGATAAACCTGGTGACCCAATCGCTCAACCAACCGACCCAGAATCATACGATCAGCAGGATTGTCGTCGGCAACCAGGACGGTTAGCCGGTCCGCAACCTTGAGCGCCGACGCCGACAACTGCGTGGCCATCAAGGGTTACTTGATACTGAAGAGTTGTTCAAAGTTGGAAATACTCAGCACTTTGCGCACATCCGGATTGCAGTGCACGATACTGATCTGCGCGCTATCCCCACCGGCGTGATCACGCAGCAAAAGAAGCATACCCAGCGCCGAGCTGTCGATATAGTCAGTGTCGTGCAGATCAACCACGTACTCTTGCGGAGTCAGACCGCTGCGCTCGTAGGCGTTGCGAAAGTCCTGATGGGCGCCGAAATCAAAGCGGCCTTTTACGCTGATGGTAAGTACTTGGCTATCCGCCGATAAAGTCGCCTGAATCGACATAATCTCTCCCTGACAGTATTTAAGTTCTCCATTTCTTTTAGCACAGGGACTGGCACCTGTCAGGGATTATTTCCACGTTGCCCATGAGCACGTTGCGACAATTCGTCGAGGAGCTTCTGCTCCTGCCGATCAGCTCTGGCCTGCGCTTCCAAACGGTACTTTTCAATCAGCTTACGAAGCGCCTCAAGCCGCTGATAACGCTCACGCCAACTTTCTCGCGCCTTTTCTATACTTTGGCCATGCCAGCTCACCGTCTGCCGCTGTTGCTCCAGCGCGACTTCCATCTGCGCCATGAAACGCTGGTAATTCATTAGCCATTCACGGCCGACGCCCTGCTCGCCCCGCTGCGTCCACCCTTTGGCATATTCGGTACAGTAATATTCGAGATCACGCAGACGATTCTGCGCTTCATCCAACTGCTGCTGGCACTGCCCCAGCACCGTAGCAGCTTTGCGCTCCTCTTCCAGCGCCATATCGACGACCGGCATGAGTCGACGAATGCGACTTTCACTCATTAGTGATGGTCTGCTCCAGCGCCGCCTGACTATCGCTCAGATTAACGCTGACATGCAGCCCCTGACGCAGAAAGGCCTGCATGGCCGGCATCTTTTCCATCGCTTTATCCGTCAAGGGGTCGGAACCAGCAGAATAAGCACCCACACTGATCAGGTCTCGGCTCTGCTGATAGCGCGCGTATAGCTGCTTGAATTGTTGCGCCTTCTGTAATTGCTCAGGTGAAACGATCTGCGGCATAGCGCGGCTGATAGAAGCCTCAATATCAATCGCCGGGTAGTGCCCTTCCTCGGCCAACCGGCGCGATAGCACTACGTGACCATCGAGAATCGCGCGCGATGCGTCAGCGATAGGATCCTGCTGGTCATCACCCTCAGACAGCACGGTGTAGAACGCGGTAATTGAGCCACCGCCCTGCTCGGCGTTACCCGCGCGCTCGACCAGTTGCGGCAACTTGGCAAATACCGACGGAGGATAGCCCTTGGTAGCAGGAGGCTCGCCGATGGCCAGCGCGATTTCGCGCTGGGCTTGGGCAAAACGCGTCAGGGAGTCCATCAGCAAAAGCACATTTTTGCCCTGATCACGAAAGTATTCAGCAATGCGCGTACAGTACATCGCCGCACGCAGCCTCATGAGAGGGGCATCGTCAGCAGGAGAGGCGACCACGACAGAGCGCGCCATCCCCTTCTCGCCCAGAATTTGCTCGATGAACTCTTTCACCTCACGGCCACGCTCGCCAACCAGCCCCACGATAGTGATATCCGCATCGGTAAAGCGGGTCATCATGCCCAGCAACATACTCTTGCCCACGCCGCTACCGGCAAAGAGACCCAGACGCTGGCCACGGCCGACAGTCAACAAACTGTTGATCGAGCGGATGCCTACATCCAGCGGCTCTTCGATCGGATGGCGCTTGAGCGGATTGATTACCGGACCATTGAGGTCTACCCAGTCTTCAGCCTTGAAGCTGCCTTTGCCATCCAGTGGTCGGCCGATGCCATCAACCACTCGCCCCAGCATCGCTGACCCCATCGGCAGCTTTCCGCCACCACTTGAAGGCACTACCCGAGCGCCGGGCTGCAGACCTTCCAGACGGTCTACCGGCATCAGGTAAATCTTGTTGCCGGAGAATCCCATGACTTCAGCTTCAATGCTGCTCTGACCATTAGGCGTATCACTGATGACCTGGCAACGGCTGCCGACCGGCGCCTTGCAGCCCTCGGCCTCCAGCGTCAGACCTACCATGCGAATCAGCCTGCCTTCTACCACCGGGTCGGCGGCGAGCTTGATTGCGCCTTGATAGCGCGAGAGACGACGGGCGAAACTGATGCGTTCAAGCTGACTCATGATCGCCGCCATCCCTAGCTTCTTCGCCTTTTTCGCTGGGCGTAATACTGATATCAGCTTCCGGCGGATGAGCGCGCTGCTCCTGACGCTCCTCATACAGCTGAGCGATCAGCTGCTGCATACGCGTTTCCAGCGTGGCATCAACCTGACTGTGTTCGGTTTCTACACGGCAACCACCGGCCATCAGACTATCGTCCTCAAGCAGACGCCAGGTTTCTTCGTGGCGCTCGCGCAGCGCCTTGATGGCGTCAAAATCGGCGGGATTGAGATAAATGCGGATATTGCCGGCACCCACTGGCAGGGTTTTGAGCGCGCCACGCAACACTTGAAGCACTTGCGTCTGATCGGTACTCATCTCGCGCTGCAGCACTTCGCGCAACATAGCTTTGAGCATATGCAGCAGCATGTCTTCAATCTGCTCGTCTTGCGCTTGCATCGGCGACATCAGCTGCGTCATCAGTTTTTCCAGCTCCGCCAGCCGAGCCTCCAGCGCCGTGCGGGCTTCCTGCTGCGCCTTCAGCTGACCAGCGTGAAAACCGTCCTTCTCACCGGTAGAAAAGCCATCGTTGTAAGCCTCCTGGCGGATCTGCTCCAACTCCTCTACGGTAAAAGGTTTAACCTCTTCAATCTCTTCTTCCACTTCAGCCAAGGAATCTTCGCCCTCAGTCTCAGATTCTGGCTCAGCGTCATCACGCTCCAGTGCTACCTGATGGGACGCGGTATCAAAACTGGGCAAATCCCAGAGACTAAAGGCTTCTACCTGACCGCCGCGCAGCAGTTCGGACTCGGATTTCTTTGATGACATTGGCTACCCTGCTGCTGATTAAGTGACTGCGTCAGAATACCATCGCGGCACCCAGGCGTAGTTCAGCCTTTAGACCATTTCCTCGCCGCCCTTGCCACCCAGCATGATTTCGCCAGCATCGGCCATGCGTCGAGCAATCGTGAGAATCTCTTTTTGCGC
Source organism: Pseudomonas sp. 5Ae-yellow (assembly GCF_014077575.1). Taxonomy (NCBI): domain Bacteria; kingdom Pseudomonadati; phylum Pseudomonadota; class Gammaproteobacteria; order Pseudomonadales; family Pseudomonadaceae; genus Pseudomonas; species Pseudomonas sp. 5Ae-yellow. Next base: position 22,903 of record NZ_JACGWE010000016.1, read on the forward strand.
AGCTTCTACTTCGCTGATGCGCACCGGCCCTTTGGCTTCCAGGTCGTCCTGCAGCAGTTCGGATGCCCGCTTGGACATGTTGCGCAGGAACTTATCCTTAATAGACTCGTCGGCCCCTTTGAGCGCGATGATCAGAACCTCGGAAGACACCTCTCGCAACAGTGCCTGAATCCCGCGATCATCCACCTCGGACAAGTTATCGAATACGAACATCAAGTCCTCGATCTTGGTCGACAGATCTTCATCCATCTCGCGGATGGCTTCGATCAACTGCGACTCGGTACTTGATTCAAGGAAGTTCATAATATCGGCAGTGCGCTTGATACCGCCCATGTTAGCGCGGGTGGTATTAGAGTTCCCGGCGAACTGCTTCTCCAGAATCTCGTTCAATTCTTTCAGCGCGGAGGGCTGCACGGTATTCAGTGAGGCCACACGCAGCAGCACGTCAAGGCGAACCTTGTGGTCAAAATAGCCGACAACTTCAGCCGCCATATCGGGGTCAAGGTAGGCCACCACGATGGCCTGAATTTGTGGATGCTCAAAGCGAATCACATCGGCTACCGCGCGTGGTTCCATCCACTTCAAACTATCCAGACCAGAGGTATTGCCGCCCAGCAAAATACGATCAACCAGGCCATTGGCCTTATCTTCGCCCAATGCCTGGGTCAGCATGGTACGAATATAACCATCAGCCCCGACTCCGAGGCCTGTCTGGTCACTCACTACCTCGATAAAGTCACCCATGACCTCTTGCACCTGCTCGCGGTGCACCGCGCGCAAGCCCGCCATGGCACTACCTACGCGCTGCACTTCCTTTGGCCCCATATGCTTGAGAATGGCGGCGGCGTCCGACTCACCAAGACTCAACAAAAAGACTGCAGCCTTATCCAGGCGAGACAGTTTTTGCGGGCGCTTACTCGCGTCTTCACTCATCAGCGTTAATCCATTCTTTAACTACCTGAGCCACCCGGCCCGGATCTTCAGCCAATAGCCCCTTGATCGCATTCAGCTGCTGCTCATACCCGGCGCCTGGTGGCGGCAGCAACACGGGGCCGGCGCCAGAACCGGACAGGCTAACCTGATCAGGACTCAAATCGCCATCCAGCCCACCCATGGCACCGCCCGGCAGAGACGAGGCATAACCGTCGTCACCACTGCCGCCGCGGCTGGCCACAGTCAGATTCTTCAATGCCGGACGCAGCACGGCGAACACCAGTATCAGTACAAACAGAATACCCAGCATCTGCTTCGCCACATCCCAGAACCAGGGCTGCTCCCAGAAAGGGATGGACGGCAAAGGCTCGGCATCAGGCTGAGCAACAAAGGCGCTATTGATCACACTTACGCTATCACCTCGACTCGCATCAAAGCCAACCGCATCCTGCACCAGGCGCGTCAAGCGAGCAATCTCCACCTCGGTCAGCGGCGTACGCGTGACCTCGCCTGTTTCTGCATTGATCTCCGCGGGATCATCAACCACTACCGCAACCGAGAGACGACGCAGGCGCCCCTGCTGCTGACGTGTATGGCTGATCTGGCGATCAAGCTCATAGTTACGCGTAGCCTGCTCACGGGTGTCTTTGGGGATAACGGGTGCAACAGGCTCGCCGGTAACCGGATCAACAACCTGCTCTGGCGCCTGACCGGCTACCGGCGGCTGATTGGACAAGGCGCCGGGTATACCGACTGGACCCGCAGAACCACTACGTTCTTCGCTTACCACCTGCTCGCTGCGCAACGCAGATTCGGGGCTATACATTTCGGCGGTAGACTCTACTGCGCTGAAATCCACATCAGCCGAGACCTCGGCCTTGTAGCGCCCCTCACCGAGTACCGGCTGCAGAATATTATGTACACGGCGGGTATAGGTATCTTCCAGCCTGCGCGAGTAATCAAACTGACGACCGGCCACGGTCAATTCGTTCAGTTCATTCTGATTGGACAGCAGATTGCCGTTCTGATCCACCACGGTGACCTGGTCTTTATCCAGCTCTGGAATACTGGTCGCCACCAAATTGACGATGGCCATGACCTGCGCGGGCTCCAATCGACGACCGGCATACATCTCCAGCAGCACCGAAGCACTGGGCTTGCGGTCATCGCGAACAAAGACCGTGGAGCGCGGCATGGCAATGTGTACCCGCGCGTTCTTGACGTTGTAGAGACTGGAAATGGTCCGCCCCATTTCGCCTTCCAGGCCTCGACGATAGCGCGTCGTTTCCATGAACTGGCTGGTACCCAGACCTTGCTCACGATCGAGAATCTCAAACCCGACATTGCCGTCGGTTGGCGCAATCCCCACACTGGCCAAGCGCATGCGCGCGTCAGCCAGATCTTCAGTGCGAACCAGCAAAGCGCCACTGTTAGGCTCAACTTTATAGTCGACCCGACTCTGCTGCAGAATATCCACTACCTGGGATGCGTCATACCCTTCCATGCTGTTGTACAGCGGGCGGTAATCCGCCTCCTGCGACCACAACACCACAGCAAAACCAATGGCTACGCTGGCTGCCAGACCAATCAGCAGGCCAAACTGTCGTAACATCGGCAGCTGCGACAGATTATCCAGAACAGCCAAGCCCATGAGCGGTTTACGCTCAGCGCTCGACTGATTCTGGGTAGCAGGTATGTTGGCGGATTCCATGGGTCTTTCCTCAGACAGTCAGCAGCTAATAATACAGACTAGATCGGCATCTTCATGATGTCTTCGTAGGCGCTCACCATTTTATTTCGCACCTGCGTAATGGCCTGGAAGGCAACTGACGACTTCTGCGATGCGATCATCACTTCGGTCAGATCAATTCCCTGATCACCTCGTTCATAGCCCGTGCGTAGCTCACCAGTGGTCTTCTGCAGCTCGTTCACGCGGTCAACGGCCTGCTTGAGCATGTCATCAAAAGCCGGAGCATTGACGTTTTGCTCTACCTTGGCCACTGGTTGCGGTTTACCCATGGCCTCCATTTGCATGGTGCGCATCTGCAACATCAAACGATTGAATTCAACACCTTGGGTCATACCTGCCTCCACGCCGTAAATTTTTTGACGGCTACTGTCGCTTTACAGGTACTCAAGCAAAATGGATGCCAACAGACAACATCAACGCAAGCAGGAGGAATACACAGGCAGGTATGCGAGACAGTCAGCCAGCAATGGCAGCATGAAAGGAATGCTCAAAGAACGGGGAAAAGCGATCTAGCAGAAATGCAACCACCACAACGAACAGACTAATAGTACCAGGACGACGAAACAGATAAGGGCAGAGCCAAAGCAACCAGGCGGCCATCAGCCTGAGCCGCCCTTTTATCCATACAGTCCTAGCGGATTAGACCCCCGCGAACAGGCTGGCCTCAACGTCCAGGCCGGCATCACGCATCTGTGCGAGCTTATAACGCAACGTGCGAGGACTAATACCCAGACGGTCTGCCGCCTCCTTGCGACGACCATGCTCAGAGCGCAGCACATCAATGATCATCTGGTACTCGCGCTGTTTAACGCCTGCACCCAATACACCGCCGCTCACGGGCTGAGCATCCACAGGAGCAGCCTCAACTGCGGGAGTAAGCGGTCTGACTGCACTCGCCGTCACCGCTGCGCCAGGCGCCACCGTCAAACATAAGTCATGCGGCTGGATTAGCCCTCCATGCTGCAGCACCAACGCGCGCTGAACGGCGTTATCCAATTCGCGCACGTTGCCTGGCCAGGCATGCGCACGCATAGCTTCTATCGCCTCAGCTGAAAAGCGCACAGCACTCATATTCATTTTACCGCTGTGCTTGACCAGCAACCGCTCCGCAATCGGCAGAATATCGCCGGGGCGCTCGCGCAGTGCTTGCCACTGCAGAGGAAAAACGCCAAGGCGATAATACAGGTCTTCACGGAAACGGCCTGCCGCCACCTCCGCAGGGAGGTCACGGTTAGTGGTAGCGATGATGCGAATATCCAGCTTGATCAGCTTACGACCGCCCACACGCTCCACTTCTCGTTCCTGCAAAACACGCAAAAGTTTGGCCTGCAGACTCAGTGGCATTTCAGAAATTTCGTCAAGTAGCAGCGTACCGCCATTCGCCTGCTCGAACTTGCCAGCCTGCGCCGCGACCGCCCCGGTGAAGGCCCCCTTCTCATGACCAAACAAGGTAGCTTCCAGCATGTTTTCGGGAATAGCTGCGCAATTGATTGCGATAAAGGGCTGCTCTGCGCGTGGTGAGTTCTGATGAATGTACCGCGCCAGCACCTCCTTACCGGTACCCGACTCACCAGACACCAGCACGGTGGAGTCGCTCGCAGCAACCCGACGTGCCAAATCCAGCAACTGCAGGCTGGCGGGCTCGACCGCAACCGGCCCCTCACCGGGTATCAACTGAAGCTTGCCCTGAGCATGCTGCGCCACCAGATCGAGTAGCGCCTTGGGCGCAAAAGGCTTAACCAAATAATCAACCGCACCATCACGAATGGCAGTAACGGCCTGCTGCACTGTGCCGTAAGCCGTCATCAACAACACTGGCAAATGGGGATAATCGCTACGCAAGTGCCGCAACAGTGCGTGGCCATCCATGCCCGGCATATTTACATCACTGATAACCATGCTGACATTTTCCTGGCGCAGCAATTTCAGCGCGGTCTCTGCATCCGGCGCTTGTACGTAGTCGTAGCCGCCCAGCATCAGGGTATCAGCCAGCGCTTCACGTAATGACTGATCATCCTCAACCAGCAAAACACGGGTGGTCTGAGTGCTCATAAGGCCTCCTGTTCATCCAGATCCAACTGGCGAACCGGCAGAAGTATCTCTGCACAGGTGCCCCAGCCCGCCTTGCTGCGCAGCATAAACATCCCGCTATGCGCCTTAACAACCGATTTGACTACCGCAACACCCAAACCTGTACCTTGCGCACGGGTGGTATGGAAAGGCTCACCAATACGCGCCAGTAGTTCCGGCGACATGCCTCGCCCGGTATCTACCACACTGATACTCAGCTGACCCTCAATCAAGCGCATGGTGACCTTGAGGTTGGCGCCAGGAGAACCTGCCTGCAAGGCGTTATCGATCAAATTGGTTACCGACCCAGTCAAGGTGTCGCGATTGCAGCGAAGCATCACATCCTCTGACAGCAAGTAGTCCCAGCGACAACGCCCCCCCTTTTCTTCGATCAGGTTGTCCGCCTGATTCTGCAGCCACTCAAAGAAAATCGACGCCGGCAAGTAGTCCTCAATCGGCAAATCGCCCTTGGCAAACTGCAGCATGTCGCGAATCTGGTGTTCAATGCTATGCAGACGACCCTGAAGACGCTCGGTAAAACGCACACGATGAGCTGGCGCCAATGCCTGATCGTTAAGGTGTTCGGCGTATAGCAGGGCTGCAGAAAGGGGGGTACGAATCTGGTGAGCCAGCGAGGCGACCATGCGTCCCAGTGCTGACAGGCGTTCACTGCGCGCCAAACGACTCTGCAATTGACGGGTTTCGGTCAAATCATTCAACAGGATCAGTTGACCAGGCTCACCAATCAAAGACCGGGTAGCCAGCGATACCCGCCGACCACTGCGTAAAGACACCTCGTGGTAATCATCATCACGCGGCGCGAAGCGATCGCGAATAAGGTCTCGCCACAGCTGGCCTTCCAGTGGTTCACCTAACAGCTCACGCGCGGCAGGATTTGCCTCGCGCACCACACCTCGCCCGTCGAGAACCACCACGCCGCCGGGCAGCAAATCCAGTACATTTTGCAGGCGTCCGGCCAAGCGGGCTTTTTCCGACAACTCATGCGTGCGCTGCTTCTCGGCATCGGCGAGCTGACGCTTGAGCATGGAAACCTGCTGTTCCAGCAATGCATGCGACTGCGCCAGCTGCTCAGAGACTTCACTAAAACGCGCGTACGCACCTGCCAGCGGCTGAGCGTCACTCTCTGCGTCAGCCTGCTTTGCGTCCTGCGAAATGGGTTTTGCGGATACGGCCATCGGGATTCCCCTGGGTACTGAAACCTGTCGTCAGGGGAGACAAAGCAAAGCCCGTGCCACTAAATAATATATGATTTAAAACAAGAGCTTATCAATAAAAAAAGAAAGTCGCGTCAGTCTTCTGACACGTCAGCGCCACGATTGAGACCGTACTTACGCATCTTCTCAACCAGGGTCGTGCGACGGATTTTTAGCCGCTCCGCAGCGCGCGCGACCACACCGTTGGACTCATCAAGCGCCTGCTGAATCAGCGTCTGCTCAAGACCCGCGAGATAGTCTTTCAGATCCAGCCCCTCTGGCGGCAGGAAGGCAGGACTATCGAGCCCGACCAAGCCACTGAAAGCATCATTGCGCTCGTCATCCTCTTCTCGAAGTTGACGCAGGTCGTCCTGGTCATCTTCTACATAGCGGAACTTGCGTGGTAGCTCGCCCACACCGATAACACCATGCGGATGCATGATAGCCATACGCTCCACCAGGTTTGCCAGTTCACGCACGTTACCCGGCCACTCGTGCTGACACAGCGACATGATGGCAGAGGTACTGAAACGAATTGAGCCACGTTTTTCCTGCTCGAGCCTGGTAATCAGCTCGTTCAGCAACAGCGGCAAATCTTCAATGCGCTCGCGCATGGCGGGCATATCGATAGGAAATACGTTGAGACGATAGAACAGGTCTTCACGGAAGCTGCCTTGCTCTATCATCTGCTCCAGGTTCTTATGCGTTGCCGCAATCACTCGCACATCCGCAGTCTGGATCTTGTTGCTACCAACGCGCTCAAAGGTGCGCTCCTGCAGCACGCGAAGCAGTTTGACCTGCATCGGCAGCGGCATATCGCCTATTTCATCGAGAAACAACGTGCCGCCCTGAGCCAGCTCGAAACGCCCCGCCCGACTAGTAATAGCGCCAGTGAAAGCGCCCTTTTCATGACCAAACAGCTCGCTTTCCAGCAACTCGGCAGGAATCGCACCGCAATTCACCGGCACAAAGGGAGCGTCCTTACGGCGCGAGTGGTAATGCAGGTTGCGCGCGACCACCTCTTTACCGGTGCCCGATTCTCCCAGAATGAGCACTGTCGCTTCCGTATCGGCAACCTGCTGCATCATCTGGCGGACGGAATGAATCGAGCGGCTGGTACCTACCAAACTGCGGAACAGGTTGGGCTCTCGCTGGCGCTGACGATTAGCGTTCTCTTCAAAAACCTCGCGGTACACCTGGGCACGATGCAAGGCATCAAGCAGATGGTTATAACTGAGCGGAGGTTCCAGCACGGCCAGCAGGCGTTGCTTGAGGTGATCAGGCCATTTGCTCGATTGCTCTGGGTCAATCAGGATCACCGGCAGGTTTTCGTCCCACTTATCGAGCTGTCCCAGCAGCGCAGGCAAGCCATGCTCATGCTCGCAGCGACCGAGAATGACACACTTGACCGCGCCCGCAGATTCAACCTGAGCACCCGCATCGGCAAGCCAGCTCTGCGAGTCACTGATAATAGCGTCCTCGCCCAAAAAGCCGAGAATAACAGCCAAGTCATGGCGGTTTTGCGGGGAGTCGTCGATCGACAAGATATGACTGTTGAGCAGCATAGGCAGGGGGGCTTTCCTGTGGGCGCACTAGGTAGGACACGGCATAATGATAGCACCGAGCCACACTCTATTATATTGGGCTTAAATGTAGTCAGAAATGACGCAACAGTCAAATAGTTGGCGCAGCAAAGTTGGCTAATTATTTGCAGTCAGAGTCCTTCAGTCAAACATCTGGTATACCTTGGCACCCTGACGGCTTTTCTGTAACCCCTGCAACTCCTCCGCCAGCTTGCCTTGCACTGCCTGGCACAAGGCAACGACCTCACGGTAAGTACCGCTCAGATGCTCCAGTACGTCAGCAATTTGCTGATCGTCACGCTGCGGGTCCTGCATAGCTTGCTGGACCTGCAGACGGCAAAGCCGATCCAGCTCGCCTACTTGCTGCCAGTCGCCGGCCTGCACAGCAGAGATCAAGGATTCGTGCGTGTTTTGGATTTGTTCAACGGCATTAGCCATCGGAGTGCTCCTCAAGATTGGCGAATGCCGTCCCAGCCGGATTTAACTTCACGCAGCAGTTCGGTCACCTCATCCAGTAATGCCACTTCGTTACGCAAATTAGCCTGGCTTAAACGCTGCTGCATGAAAGCATAGAGGCTATCGAGATTACCAGCAACCTCACCGCCCTGCTTGTGGTCCAGCGATTCACGCAGGCCACCAATTATCGCGATAGCCTTACCAATCTGCTCACCTTTCAACGCCACGTTGCTATGCTGCATGGCACCCTTGGCCTGAGCTACACGTTGCAAACCACCATCCATCAGCATCTGGATCAAACGATGCGGATCAGCTTCACTGATCTGCGCGTTAACGTTGACGGTTTGGTACTGCTTCATCGCGGCATAAGCATTCATGGGGCATATCCTGAAGATAGATGGCACATGATGTTTATATCGGCAGCGCGGGGGAAACTTGAGGCGAATTTGCTAAAAAGAACAACATATATAACAGCCTAGCGAAGATAGCCGTCCCATCGCAAGCGCGGCCTACTTGCGCATGCAGATGCAGAAGCAGAAGCAGAAGCAGAAGCAGTGCATACCCAAATAAGCAGCTTAAACGTGGAAGTTCTGTATTAAAGAGCGATCAATCAAGCAGGTTCAATGGCATCCCAAGCTTCTTTGATCTCATTTAACAACTGCTGAACCTCATCGAGCGAGCGCGGCGTGTCATCCAAGGCGACACCAGCTAGCTTACGGGTCATATAATCGTAAAGTGCATCAAGATTTTCGGCGATCTCGCCGCCCATATCTTTATCCAACGACGCCTGAAGTGCCCCGATGATGCTGATGGTGCTGCTCACCGCCACACCGCGTCGTTCAGGGTTACCGGTTGCCTGCGCGTGACGGGCTAATTTGAGGCGCTCAATAGCGCCGTCCAGCAGCAGTTGCACGGCGCGATACTGGGATACTTCTTGCGAAATATTAACCTGCTTGTAGGTGTCGATTGGGCTAGCCATTGCTTAATCCTTTTTCACGAAGCCGGGGAGACTGTCGAGTTGAGCGTCAAGAAACCCACCTGTACTACTCAGTTGGGAGATTAGCGTATCCATAGCATTAAACTGTGCGAACAAGCGTGCTTCCAGTTTACCCAAGCGGAGAGTTAGGGCTTCGCGCTGCTCGTCCACCCCACCGCGCCCTGACAGTGTGTTCTGCAACGCTTTGGTACGATTTTCCAACAAACCACCAGTTTCCGTATATGGCTTAACCTTGCTTTCCAGACGCGCCATCAATCCTTCATCGCCAGTGAAAAAAGCATTTACCTGTTCAAAATTACTTTCCAGTGCCTCATCCAGCTTGGTGTCATCCACTGCCAGCTTACCGTCACGCTGAGTAGTAATACCTAGCTCGGACAAAACACGAATACCATCACCACTCGCCGGAGAGCCCAACTCGCCACGCATGCTGCTCATAAATGAGCGCACAGAAGAATCACCCACCAAAGCTGCCACTAAAGGTTCAGAATTATCACCGCCAACAGCTGTGACGTTGGTTAGAGCATTTACGCTGCCAAGCATCTTGTTGTATGCATCGACGAAATCAGTGATCGATTTGCGAACACCAACCTTATCCTCAGCCACACCTACGTTAATGCTTTCAGCATTCGCCAGCGACTCAGCCGATTGCGCGCTTTTGAGTGTCAAAGTCACGCCTTCGATGGCGTTTTCAACGGTATTGCTGGCGCTGCTGAGATTCAAACCATCAATGGCGAAATTGGCATCTCGAGAATAGCTAATGACGCGCGCGGCTCGCGGATCGTTTGCATCTGCAGAGGTTGGCTCAAAATTAGCATCAACACCAGATGGCGGAGTAAATGCCAGCTTACCAAGCTCGCCCGCAGCATCTGCCGATACAGCCACGCTGATATCATTACCAGTACCCGACTTGCTAGAGCTCAATACCAGCCGTGCACCACCCTCACCGCTTGGATCATTAACAATAGTCGCGCTCAGACCGCTCTCTTTGCCGGCCTTGTTAATTGCATCGCGGATATTAGCCAAACTGTTACCGCCCTCAGGCACATCAATGTCCAGCGACTCATCGCCAACACTGATGGTAAGGGTGCCAGTACCCAGTGCATCGGTAGCGTTATCAAACCCTGCCAAAGCTACCTTACCGGTCTGCGCTAGGTTAAATACCTGCACATTATAATTGCCAGCAACAGCTTTGGAGCTGGCCGAGATACTGACGTTATCCGTCGCACTGGAGGTGGCGCTGCGCTTTTCAAAGAGTGCAGGATCGTTAAGCTTTTCAAGGGCGGCCTGGAAAGTAGATAGCGCACTGCGGAATTGTCCGAGTGCCGACACTTTGGTGGTGGTGGCTTTCTCGAGCCGATCCAGCTGCGCCGTTTTGGGAGCCGCATCTGCGTTGACCAGAGCGCCAACTAAACTATTGATATCTAAACCAGAGCCGATACCGGTAATTGCCATGACTTTACCCTCTGCGACCGATTATTGACGGTTCGCTTGCCGAACGTACGTTTCCGGAAAGAAAGCAAATCCCATGCCACCAACCGGCATAGCCAAGCAGTTAGTCAGGCCTTGGCTTCAAACAATAAACTGCGGATTTCAGAAAGATTTTCCGACAATCGCAATGCCTCTTCCGAGGGAAGCTGGCGAATCACATCACCACTGGCTGCCTCGGTTACATTAACCACCACTCGGCCACTGTCTTCATCAAGATTGAAATTGATGTCTCGGCGTACCGACTGGATAAAATCCTGGAGATCAGTCACTGCTGTCTGCAGTTGATCGCGTTCTACTTCCGGGCTTTGCTCTACCGCTTCAGGGGTTTGTGTCTCTACCGGTTGCGGCGCTGATGCTGATTGTGCAGCGTCCATCTGCCTTATTGCTTGGCCCTTGCCGGCGCCCGCTTCCACCGCCGCAGCGCTTGGCGCAGAGCGGGTTACTTCAAACGGTTTAATTACACCCATATCCATGGCGCGTACCTCACAAAGGAGAAAGCGGAGAGAGGGCGCGCCCTCTCTACGCAATATTACCTCAGTTTACCCTTAGCCCAACAGGCTGAGGACCGCCTGTGGCAACTGGTTGGCCTGAGCCAGCATCGCAGTACCAGCCTGCTGCATGATCTGGTTTTTGGCCAGGTTGGCAGACTCAGCAGCGTAGTCGGTATCCATGATGCGAGCGCGTGCTGCTGAAGCGTTCTCACCAATGTTTTGCAGATTGCTGATGGTCGAATCAAAACGATTCTGTACCGCACCGAGGTCAGCTCGCTGGCTGTCGATACTAGCCAAAGCCGCATCAATAATGGAGAGTGCGTCTTGAGCACCGTCCTGAGACCTAATGTCGATAGTGTTAACCGAGGCCAAAGTTGACGTAGTGCCTGCCGAAGTAATGGCCGCAGTAGTACCAGTCCCACCAGTCACAGTGAAAGCATCGCTCGAACTGAACTTAAGCTCAGAGTTAACAACCACTCCGCCCACGTCCACAACATCGCTAGCGCCAACAGTGCCCCCGGTTGCATTAGCAATAGTCAACGTACCAGAGGCAGTACCTTCAGCACGAATACCTTCTACGCCTTCAGCTGAAACAGTGAGCTTATTGGTAGTGCTATCAAACGTTGCAGAATAGCCATCTTTGCCGATAGCAGCTGCAAGCTCCTTCGCACTGCCATTGTATTTGCTGAGATCATACTCTGTATCCCCAACAAACAACGTACCTGTGTCAGCTGCAGTAAAGTTCGCTAATTCTACAGAGACCTTAGTAGATACTTCGACACCCGTCCCCAAAGCGTTAAGTGTAGCTGCTGCATCCTTTGCGTTTTGTGTTGAGACGTCAGTTCCAACAGAGGTGCCGAGGTTGCCGCTCAATACCATGTCGGTTGCACCAGTAGCAACGCCATACGCCGTACCGGCAGCAGCCGCTGCACCGAACACACCACCAGCACCAGATTTCACGTTCTCACCAAGTTTGCCGCTTGATGCATCTGACAAGCTTACTGAGATAGTCTCATTTGCGTTAGAACCCACTTGGAAGCTCTTACTTCCAAAAGTCCCGTCCAGCAGCTTCTGAGTACCGAATGAAGTCGTATCAGCGATTCGAGTTAGCTCGCTTTGCAATGAAGAAACTTCTTTCTGCAGTGAATCACGGTCTACATCGCTGTTGCTACCGTTGGCAGCCTGAAGAGACAGATCACGCATGCGCTGGAGGATATTTGTAGACTCTTGCAAAGCACCTTCAGCGGTCTGCGCGATAGAGATACCATCGTTTGCGTTTTTTACCGCAACACCCAGACCGTTGATCTGACTGGTCAGACGGTTGGATATCTGCAGGCCAGCAGCATCATCTTTGGCGCTGTTGATGCGCGAACCGGAAGACAGACGCTCCAGAGAAGTAGACAGGTTGCTGGAAGACGAGCTCAGGTTACGCTGAGCGTTCAGGGAAGCGATGTTGCTGTTGACTGTAAGAGCCATGATAAATACCTCGACCTAGTGTTGTTTGCCTGAGCTTGCGACTCGCGGGCCGGCTTTGCCCAGGCACCCATTGAGTTCGCATTCGATTACTTTATCGGCATCCCTGTCAGGACCTTTAGGGTTTTTGCTGAATTATTTTTGCTGTGCTTTGCAAGCGCTCAGCTAACCCAGAACACCCTAAACGCACCTGACATGGTTTTGACGCCAATCAGATGCTCCGCCGATGACTATTTATCGACGGGGTGAGGAATAACTTTAGGGCGAGTGTTGCACGGGCCTGATTTCGGCTGGGCATGGTCCTCCCGTAGATCGTACCCATGCTCCAGCGCGGGAACGCGCACGGTCTGAGTAACGCTGGTTGCAGCAGGGACGCTGAGCGTCCTGGACTGCATTCCCACGCGGAGCGCGGGAACGACCGGAATCCCGCGGCAGCGTGCTCTACTACATGATCGTTCCCATGCTCGGCGTGGGAACGCACGCATTCTGGGCGACTCGGGTAGCAGGAGGGATGCTAAGCGCCCCGCGCTGCATTCCCACGCCGAGCATGGCAGCGATCAGTTCAGCGATTCCCGCTCAGCGCACCGCCCTACATTACATCTGCATGAAGATTGCCCCAGCGGTACAGCCATGCAACACCCCTGTAACCTCCGTGGGGTTAGCTGGTGTCATTTCCAGACCCGTGTGCCAAGGCGCACGCCAACAGACTGACGCCGAGGTACCCATGTACGCTGAAAAAGCCGTTATTCGCGTGCACCGAGATTTAAAGGTGCACACCTGGTTCTACCCCAATCCCACCGCCGAATCGACCATCATCCTAGTCAATGGCTCACTGGCGACAAGTGCGTCCTTCGGGCAGACCTTGCGCTATCTGAGGCCACTATTCAACGTTGTACTCTTTGATCAACCTTACAGTGGGCATTCACGGGCACACAACAGCAACCACCTGCTAATCGGCAAAGAAGATGAGGCGCTGATCCTGCTGGATCTGATTGAACATTTCTGTGTTGACCAAGTGCTGTCCTTCTCTTGGGGCGGGGTCGCTACCATGCTGGCACTGGCCCAGCGCCCTGATCGCATCAAGCGCGCGACAATCACCTCTTTCTCGCCCATCATCAACCCGGCGATGCATGACTATCTATCACGCGGCAAAACCTATCTTGCTGCCTGTGATCGTCAGCAGATCGGCAATCTGATCAATGAAACCATTGGCGAGCACCTGCCACCGCTGTTCAAACGCTGCAACTTCCGACATGTCAGCAGTCTGGATGAGCATGAGTACGCGCAGATGTTGCTGCATATTCGCCAGGTGCTGGAGCTGGACAGTAGTCAGTACATGAGTTGCGTGAGCAATATTGATATTCCGCTGCTGTTTATCAATGGAACCTGGGACAAGTACACCAGCGTGGATGATGCGCTGCACTTTGCTGATCTGGCGCCCCGCGCGACCTTCGTGCGTATCGCGCATACCGGGCACTTTCTGGACTTGGAGCACAAGACAGCCTGGCAGGACACCAGAGCGGCAATCGAAGAATTTGTGTTTGGCGAGGCCCAGCAGACAATACACCAGCCACATCACCGGCTGGCGATGGTTGGCTGAACAGCCTGCACTCAAAAAAAAGAGCTGCAGGCTGTCGCGGCGATCAGGGATTCATTGAGTCGAACACGGTGGTTTCAGCATCCGCCGCTTGGGCACGCAGGCCGATCAGCTGCTTGATCTTGCGGTGCGGGAATACGTAGAACTGGTCAGCTTCTACCGCCTTGAGGGTTTGCTCGGCGATGTCCGGCGCTTGAATCTTGCCCTTTTGCACTGCGGCTTTGGTCATTTCGGTGCGTTTGAGCATCATCTCGCTGGGCGTGATGGTATCTGCCATATCCGCAGGCCGGTTGCGCTGCGAATCGGAGATGCCGGTGGGGAAGAAGGCCGGGCAGAGGCAGGTTACGCCGACTTTGGCACCGATGTCTTGCAGGTCCAGCGCCAGGGTTTCTGACAAAGCAACGACCGAGTGCTTGGTGACGTTGTAAATCGACATGCTCGGGCCATTCAACCAGCCAGCTGCGGAGGCGGTATTGATAATGTGACCTTCGCCCTGCTCGATAAACATTGGGGTGAAGACTTTAACGCCCCAGACCACGCCATACAGATTGACGCCCATTACCCATTCCCAGTCCGCAACGGTATTTTCCCAAGCCGGACCACCGACGCTTACGCCAGCGTTGTTAAAGATCAAATGCGCGGCGCCAAATTCGCTTTTGCACAGATCGGCAAAGGCCTGCACTTGCTCCAGCTTGGATACGTCCAGCCGCATGGTCGCGGCTGGCGTGCCCGGGTACGCGGCTTCGACCACGCGCAGGGTTTCCTGCATGCCTGCTTCATCTACATCACCCAGCACCAGCTTCATGCCGCGTGCTGCGCAACACAGCGCAAATTCACGACCCAACCCACTGCCGCCGCCGGTAATAGCCGCTACTTTGCCCTGTAGATTTTGCATGCCCTACTCCTCTGAATCTGCGCCCTGCTTATTCGGACGTCGATGAATTATAAATAAGGTGAATAGCATGCCTCGTTCACATTAACCATACCAGCGCTATGGGCCGGATTGATCTAGCCCAAGCAGTCCGATTTATAAAGCTCGTTATATTCTGAGATGAGGCCCGGCAAAACACCCTCACCTCCGCTGGTTATGTCCTATAGTTGGCATAACGAGGTCGCTGGAAAATAATCATGCCGGGACGCCTGTTGTTAGCGCTCATCTTCACCCTCCCCTTGGCCGCTCAAAGTGAGCCATTGATGCTGAATACGGACATTTTCCCACCCTATCAGGTGCAAGAGGGTGATCGCTTGACGGGGAGTTCTATAACGGCCTTGGCCTGTATCTTCGATGCCATGGATAAGGAGTACGAGATCAGAGTGCTGCCTTGGCAACGCGCCGTGCATGAAGTTAGTCAGGGTAAGGCCGAAGGATTTTTCTCATCTACCAGGATGAACAACGCCAGCAACTTCGCCACCCTGTCAGCTCCACTGGCGCTGGAAAAGTGGTATTGGTACAGCAACAACACAGAGCGGCCTCCGGCCTTCGGCGCCTCCAGCAGCCTGCGCATCGGCGGAGTGCGCGGCAGCAATCAGGTAGATTGGCTGATACAGCATGGCTATAACGTAGATCCGCTGGTGACAAATACCGCGCAACTGCTCTATCTGCTCGAGCGCGGTCGCATCGACGCCTTTCTGGCTGACCAGCAGACGCTGCGTATTGAGATGACGCAACAACCCTTGGATCTGCGCCCGAGCCATGCGCACTTCCAGCAATACACCACCTTGGGCGTCTATTTCTCCAATTCGCTGTTGAGCCGTGAACCTGCCTTTATGACTCAGTTTAACCGACAGGTTTTCCAGTGCATCCCCGAAATTGCCGTACTACAAGCGGATGAGCGCGCTCGCCTAGCACACTTATACGAAACACTATTCGACAATTGGCGCCGCGAGCCTCTGCTGGTGCAGGCGGTGTTACAGGAGAATAAAACCCGCGGCGATATGGCCTTGAGCCGGATACATGCGCTGGACCAGCAATGGCTACAAGAGCAGCAACAAACAGAGCAACCGCTGATAGACAGCGTACGCAACAATTCCCTGTCACTTTGGCTGAAGCAACAGCAGGCGAGCTACAAGGGTTTGATAAGTGAGATTATAGTGACCGACCAGCATGGCCTGAACATCGCCGCTAGCGAAGTCACTACCGATTACTGGCAAGGAGACGAAGCCAAATTTGCCGAACCCTTCTTTGCCAGTCAGGATCAACCTTATATGGGCCCGCTAAGTTACGACCAATCGACCCAGCGTTATCAGGTACACGTGAGCAATACCGTGCGTAACCCCAGCAGCGGTGAGGTGACTGGCGTGATCATTCTGGGGATTGATATCGAACGGGCCTTGAAGATGGAAAACAGCTTAAATAGCGGAGAATTACCTAGACAATGAGCCACACTGCACTCCACCTCTGCGCCAGCGCGCTGGCAATCATACTGGCATGCAGCGCCTGCTCTCCGGTACCGCAAAAGCCACTGGACGGCGGCATGGCTCGGGTCAACCTGGATGCTGATGTGGGCAACGATGTGAGAGCTTACCGCCTGGATGGTGAGCTTACGCCCAGCATTCGCTTCGGCGACATCACGCCCGGCGCGCACAGCCTGCAGGTGCGCTATCACTTCGAAGTACCCGGTGGCGCCGGCAGCGGCGCCCTGTTGGACGCCAACTTACGCACCTGTGTGATGGAGGTGAAATACGATAATTTTGCTGCCGGCATGCAGTATCTGCTCAAAACCGAACGCCGTGGCTGGCGGCCTGCAGGCTGGCTTTATGATCAGCAGACTCAGGAGAAGCTGGTTGATGCGGAAGAAGTGCGTTGTGGGCCGGGTATGTAGTTGGGGTGGTTAGGCTGCCAGCCAGCATGCGATATGCATACAGTATGTGGCTAGCTGATTTCCGGTTTCACCGGATGGCGAGTCAGGGGGAATGCTTACCCACTCCCCCCGACACCCCCCCTCGGTACCCGGCTGCGCGGCCCTTCGGGTTCGCTCCGTTGCTCGACCTGCCGGGGCCCCTCGCAAACTCGCTTCGCTCAGACACCGCGAGGACCTTTTCCCCGGCAGCTCTGCGCTACTCGCCCGCTCAGATGGGATTTAATAGTCCGTGTCGTAGCTTAGTTGCGCGGTTAAAACAGGCGAAGAACCAACATCATACGAATACTCCAAGCTGTCGAGTACCGCAGAAATGCAGTCATACCCACCCAGCCGCCCGCCAAGTCTCCATCCAAGCCATATCATCATCCGCCTCAGCGCGATACTCAGCAGCCAACCATCCGTCGTACCCAACGCTGTCCATCGCCGCTAACGCTGCGGCAAAATCCAGTTCGCCTGAACCGGGTGCGCCGCGACCAGGGCAATCAGCAAACTGCACGTGGCCGATGCGTCCGGCCAGGCGCTGCACGCTGTGTGGCAAATGCTCGCTCATACGTGCCATGTGATAGAAGTCGAGCTGCGCGGAGAGATTAGGATGATCGACCCGCTCCAGCATCTCAGCCAGCTCGTCGGAGCCGGACAGCAAAAAGTCCGGCATATCCAGCCGGTTAATCGCCTCGCACACCACGCCGATACCCAGAGGCGCAAAGACCTCGGCTGTGTTCTTCAGGTTGGCGGCCAAGATGGTCAGTGCGGTAGCTCGATCAACTCCTGCGGCCAATCTGCCGGGGAGCACGTTGACCTTTTGCGGCCGCAGCACCTGCGCATACTCCAGGGCCAATTGCAGGGCGCTGGCAAATTCTGCTTGGCGATCCGGCACACCTGCCAGCCCTGGCCCGCCCTGTTGCATGTCTCCGGCCGGCAAGTTGAACAACACCAGCGGCATGCCGTGGCGCTGCAACTCAACCTGCAATTCGATAGCCGGTATGGCGTAGGGAAACTGGATTTCCACTCCATCAAACCCTGCCTTGGCAGCAGCGCCTACGCGCTCCAATAAAGGAAGTTGAGTAAACAGCAGCGAGAGGTTGGCGGCCAGCTTCCAGCGCATGGAGTGTTCTCCGAAAGGTAAAGCACTCAATTGTAAGCAGCTTGCGGCATAGCTGCACGTCTCAGGGCTTCGCCTGCAGGCGGTTTTTCTTTACACTTGCGACCATGCCCCGCTCGGCCACGACAGCCGTTTGGGAGTCTTCCGCTATTGAACCGGAGTAAAACATGTCGATGATCAAACGCCCCTTGGCTGCGCTGGCGGGTTTGTGCCTGTCTGTTGCCACCCTTTTTTCTACCGCTGCACTGGCGCAAACCACTGAGCTACGCGTTTCCGCCATCCCCGATGAAGCGCCTACCGAGCTGATGCGCAAGTTCGAGCCGCTGGGCAAGTATCTGGAAGAACAAATTGGCATCCCGGTTACTTTTCAGCCTGTCTCCGATTACGCTGGCGTGGTTGAGGCGCTGGGTGCCAAGCGCCTAGACATGGCGTGGCTGGGTGGTTTCACTTACGTGCAAGCCAAACTTCGCACCGGCGACGCAATTCCGCTGGTTCAGCGCGAGCAGGACGAAGTGTTCACCAGTACCTTCATCACGGCTGATCCGGACGTCAAAACCCACCAAGACCTGGAAGGCAAGAGCTTCGCCTTCGGCTCTGTATCCTCTACCTCTGGCCACCTGATGCCGCGCTACTTCCTGCAGCAGGACGGTATTGATCCTGATACCTTCTTCAGCCGTGTCGGCTTTTCAGGCGCCCACGACGCGACCGTCGCCTGGGTTGAATCCGGCAAGGTAGACGCTGGCGTGCTGAATTCATCAGTGTGGGAAAAACTGATCGAGCAGGACAAGGTCGACACTGACAAAGTCCACGTTTACGCCGTCACCCCCACGTACTACGACTATAACTGGACAGTACGCGGCGGCCTGGAGCCAGAGTTGGTCGAGAAGATCAAGGCCGCTTTCCTGGCACTGGACCCTGCCAATCCTGAGCATAAAGCGATTCTGGATCTACAGCGCGCCTCACGCTTTGTGCCAACCAGTGCAGAAAACTATCAGGGCATTGAAGAAGCTGCCCGTGCTGCCGGTTTGCTTGAGTGAGCATCAGCCTGACAGGGGTGGGTTATACCCACCCCAACGGGATGCGCGCGCTATCGGATATCAACTTAAGCATTGCAGCTGACGAACAGGTCGCCATCATTGGCTCATCAGGTGCGGGCAAAACCACCCTGCTAAAGTTGCTGGCAACCAGCCTACTGAGCTCCTCCGGCGACCTTCAGCTGCTGCAGCATAATCCCGCACAACTGGGTGCCCGAGCTCTGCGCCAGCTGCGCAGCCGCATTGGCCTGATTCACCAAAGCCCTCCTCTGCCACCACGCCAACGGGTGGTAACCGCTGTACTGGCCGGCAGGCTGGGGCAATGGTCTTTGGCACGCGCCTGCCTGTCCCTGTGTTATCCGAGCGATATCGAAGGCGCCCGAGCGGAGTTGTCTCGCCTGGATCTGGCAGAAAAACTCTTCGAACGCTGCGATCAGGTGTCGGGCGGACAGCAACAACGCATCGGCATCGCCCGCGTGCTCTATCAAAAACCGGACATCATGCTGGCAGACGAACCCGTCTCGGCGATGGACCCGGTATTGGCCGAACATACGCTGAGCATCCTCGGCAGCATTGCCCGTGAACGCGGCGTGCCCTTGATCGCCAGCCTGCATGCGGTAGAACTGGCGCTGAAACACTTCCCCCGCGTGATCGGCCTTAGAGCGGGCGAGATTCTTTTCGACAAGCGCGCAGACACCATCAGCCAGCAGGATCTGGATGCGCTTTACCTGAATACCGACCTGGACGATACCGCCGATCAATACGCCGCTGCGGCCAACAACAGCCTGCGTAGCCGATGCCTGTAACCGCAACTCGGGCCCACTGGCATGACCCAGCTGCCACTCCCCGCGCACTGCTGACACTGGCACTCTTGCTGGTGCTTTGGCCTGGCCTGCAACTGACCGAGTTTCGGCCGCAGATACTCTTTAACGCGCAAAACCGCGAGGTAATGGGCCGTTTCCTGGCAGGGTTCTGGCCGCCGGATACCAGCGCTGAGTTCCTGCTAATGCTTGGTCGAGCCACACTGGAAACCCTGGCAATGGCAACCGCGGGCCTGGCTCTGGCACTGATTCTGGCTATCCCCCTCAGCCTCATCGCTACCCGCACGCTCTCTATTTCGGCACTCTTTAGTGGCCGTCCCAGCCGGACTGGCCGCCTGCTTCGCTACCCTGTTCGTTTTGTTCTGATCGTACTGCGCAGCATACCGGAGATCGTTTGGGCGCTGCTGTTCGTGCGCGCCGTGGGACTGGGCCCCACTGCTGGCGTCCTGGCGATAGCCATTACCTACAGCGGCATGCTCGGCAAAGTCTATGCGGAAATCTATGAATCGGTTGATCCACAACCTGCCCGCGCATTACTGCAGAGTGGCAGCTCCCGCCTGGCTGCTTTTTTGTACGGTGTACTGCCCAATGCTGCACAGGAACTAACGTCCTACACTCTGTATCGCTGGGAGTGCGCCGTGCGTGCCTCGGTCATCATGGGCTTCGTAGGAGCTGGCGGGCTGGGCCAAATGATTGACCTGTCCATGCGCATGTTTGCCGGTGGGGAAGTAGTCAGCATATTGCTGACCTTCCTGTTGCTGGTGCTGCTGGCCGACCAGATCAGCCAGCAACTGCGCAAGAGGCTGGCATGAAGCAGAGCCTCAGCGCAGCACTATGGCTACTGGCAATCGTTGCCGCAGTGGTAGCCTCTTTTGCTTATCTGCAATTGGACTTTGCCAGCCTGTTCAGCACTGATAGTCGCGCACAGATGCTGGACTATGCAGGCTCTTTCTTCCCACCCAACACCTCCGCAGGCTGGCTCAACAAACTGTGGCAAGGCACGCTTGAGACCTTGGCGATCTCAGCTATCGGCACCCTGCTGGCCGCGTTCTTTGGGGCGCTATTTAGCCTGCTGGCAGCAGGCCGACTGGGCAATATGGCAAAAGCCCTCTGCCGCCTGCTGCTTAATGCGCTGCGCTCTGTGCCGGAGCTGGTTTGGGCTGCACTGATGGTGTTGGCAGCAGGACTGGGCCCTTTTGCCGGTACCCTGGCCATCGCCCTGCATACCACGGGCGTACTCGGCAGGCTCTTCGCCGAAGCGCTGGAAAACACCCCACCCGAGCCGGCCAATGCCTTGCGCGCAGCAGGTGCCTCCGCCACCACCGCTTTTCTCTACGGCACCCTGCCGGGCGTCATACCCCAGTGGCTGGCTTACACCCTGTATCGCTGGGAAAACAATATTCGTATGGCCGCGG
Organism: Pseudomonas sp. 5Ae-yellow; assembly: GCF_014077575.1. Taxonomy (NCBI): domain Bacteria; kingdom Pseudomonadati; phylum Pseudomonadota; class Gammaproteobacteria; order Pseudomonadales; family Pseudomonadaceae; genus Pseudomonas; species Pseudomonas sp. 5Ae-yellow. Next base: position 44,188 of record NZ_JACGWE010000016.1, read on the forward strand.
TATTGGGCTTTGTGGGCGCTGGTGGTTTGGGGCAGATGCTGCACGTCACACTCAGCCTGTTTCAGCAATCCAAAGCGATGAGTGTGATTCTGGCTATGCTGGCGATGGTGTTGTTGGTGGATGCGTTGAGCGGGTGGTTGCGGGCGAGATTGGGGTGAACTGGCGTCTGACTCTGTCTGCCAAGGCCTGAACGAAGCTTGCTCCGAGTATTATCTCAACCATCATGCGTTAGCTAGATAACGGTTTCGCCGCTAGGCGAAACCGATCCCAAACTGATTATCAGTATTTGAGTGACCGCAGTCAGAAAAAGCCAACCGAATAAAACCATGCTTCAGAAATACTCAGGAGCAAAAAATTGGTCAGCTCTCAACCCGCTCCTGCACCAAGACCCAAGGCCGAATAACCACCGCCCACAAATTGTCAGGCTCTCGCTCAGCCCAGTCTGCCGCTTGTGCATCGGTCGCCAACTGCAACTGCCTGGCATCCATCCAGCCTTTTATCTGCTCGCTGTTGTCTTCCATCATCGCCGCAGCCGCCTGCACCAGATCAAGATCCGGGGCGACCATCAGCAAATCGCCACGCGCAAAGTGAGGCTCGAGGGTTTTCCATTCAATATTGCCAGTGGCACCAAGAATAGCCGCGTAGGCTTCGTCAGACAGGGTCATCAGGCTAATTCCTTTCCTCTATCAAAAAGCTGCATGGTAGCCAGCTGCGGCTGACATGCAAGACATCGTCGGCAATGTCGCCAAAAACAACCTAATCTGTCACACAGTATGTCGCTATACAGACACAATGTTGCAGTTAAAGGACATTGACCCATAAATCGACAACGGCCGATTCCCTGTAATAGTAGCGATTGCTAAACTGCTCCGGTACAGTTCTGATCAGGCTGCGTACCCGGACAAGCAGGAACAGGCCAAGACTAATTCGGCATAACAATATAAGTGAGCAGATACTATGAAAATGGCACACAAAAAAGCACTGTCCCAAATTATCGCCGCGGCGACACTGGTCGGTGCCAGCAGCTACTCGCTGGCAGCTGATACGATCAAGATTGCGCTGGCAGGCCCGGTTACCGGTCCCGTAGCACAGTACGGTGACATGCAGTTCATCGGTGCCAAAATGGCCATCGAGCAGATAAACATGGCAGGCGGCGTGAATGGCAGCCAGCTGGAAGGTGTGGTTTTTGATGACGCCTGCGACCCCAAACAGGCTGTCGCCGTCGCCAACCGTATCGTTAACGATGGCATCAGCTTTGTCGTTGGTCACCTTTGCTCCAGTTCTACTCAGCCTGCTTCCGACATCTATGAAGATGAAGGCATCCTGATGATTACCGCAGCCTCCACCAGCCCCGAGATCACCGATCGCGGCTACAACCTGGTATTTCGCACCATTGGTCTGGACAGCCTGCAGGGCCCGACTGCTGGCAAATATATTGTTGAACAGATAAAGCCAAACAAAGTTGCCGTCATCCATGACAAACAACAGTACGGTGAAGGTATCGCGACCGCAGTGCGTGACGTGCTGACTGAAGCCGGCATCGACGTACCCCTGTTTGAAGGCATCACCGCGGGTGACAAGGACTTCTCTGCGCTCATCGCCAAGCTGCGCCAGGCCGATGTCGATTTTGTTTACTACGGTGGCTACCACCCAGAGCTTGGCCTGATTCTGCGCCAGGCATCCGAGCAAGGTCTGGATGTGCGTTTCATGGGGCCTGAAGGCGTAGGTAACACCGACATCTCTGCCATCGCCGGTGAAGCCTCCGAAGGTCTGCTGGTCACCCTGCCGAAAGCCTTTGACGAAGACCCCAGGAACGCTGACCTGGTACAAGCCTTCAAAGCCAAGAACGAAGACCCTTCCGGTCCCTTCGTATTCCCGGCTTACGCAGCAGTGCAGGTCATTGCCGATGGTATCAAGCTGGCCGATAGCACCGACACCGAAGCCGTCGCTGCGGCGCTGCGAAGCAACAACTTCGACACTCCGACGGGCACTCTTGCTTTCGACGAGAAAGGCGATCTGAAAGACTTCAACTTCGTGGTCTATGAATGGCACTCTGACGCCAGCAAAACTGCACTGACCGAGTAAGTGAATTAACTCCGGGCCTGCTCAGCTTAGCTGACAGGCCCGGTTTTTTTGTTGATGCCTGTCTTTGCGGACCAGCATTGCTCATCTTGTATTTTCGGTGTCATGGCTATGCCAGAGTCCCTCTATTATTTCATTCAACAGCTACTGAACGGACTTACCGTCGGTAGTACCTATGCCCTGATCGCCATTGGCTACACCATGGTGTACGGCATCATTGGCATGATCAACTTCGCCCACGGCGAGATTTACATGATTGGCAGCTATATCGCCTTTATCGTTATTGCCGCGCTGGCGATGTTCGGTATTGAGTCGGTACCGCTGCTGATTTTTGCTGCCTTCGTCATCAGCATGGTGGTCACCAGTGCCTATGGCTACAGTATCGAGCGTGTCGCCTACCGCCCGCTGCGTGGCGGCAACCGCCTGATCCCGCTTATTTCAGCGATCGGCATGTCTATTTTCCTGCAGAACCTGGTGCGTATAGCCCAAGGCTCGCGTGACATTGCGATGCCCAGCCTGATCACCGGCGGTATCGACATTGGCCCGCAGGATGCCTTCCACGCCAGCCTGTCCTATATGCAGATGATCATTTTTGCGGTCACGCTGGTGAGCATGGTGTTGCTAACCCTGTTCATCTCCCGCTCGCGCATGGGCCGTGCCTGTCGCGCCTGCGCTGAAGACCTGAAAATGACCAACCTGTTGGGTATCAATACCAACGGCATCATCGCGCTGACCTTTGTCATCGGCGCTGCACTGGCAGCCATTGCCGGTGTGCTGCTCGGCATGTACTACGGCGTGATCAACCCCTACATCGGCTTCATGGCGGGCCTTAAAGCCTTCACCGCCGCTGTACTGGGCGGCATCGGCAGTATTCCCGGCGCCGTATTGGGCGGCCTGTTGCTTGGTGTTACCGAGGCCATCACTGCGGGTTACTTCAGCACCGAGTACAAGGACGTGGTGGCCTTTGGGCTGCTGATCCTGATTCTACTGTTCCGCCCCAGTGGCATTCTTGGCCGCCCGGAGGTAGAGAAAGTATGATTCGCGCCAATTTGAAACCGGCGGTCATTTCCGCCGTCGTCGTCGTAGTTCTTTCTGGATTGCTGATGGGCGTGAGACTCGATCAGGACGGCACCAACTTATCCCTGGTTGGCGCTGGCCCTGACGTGTATTGGAAGATCGCGATTGCCGCCACCTTCATCTTTTTCTACAACCTGTTCCGCGACCACCTGGCCAGGCTATGGCAGAGCATGCCAGGCATGCCAAAAACGCCGACACAGCTGGTTGAAGCCAGCAAAAAACCCGTACTGCGTCAGTTGTTCTGGTGCTTTTTGATCGCGCTCGCCATCCTGTGGCCCTTCATCTCCAACCGAGGCGGTACTGACCTGGCGACGCTGGTATTGATCTACGTGATGCTTGGCTTGGGGCTCAACATCGTGGTTGGTCTGGCTGGCCTGCTGGATCTGGGTTATGTCGGCTTTTACGCGGTGGGTGCCTATGGTTATGCCCTGCTCGCGATGTATTTTGATATCGGCTTCTGGACCGGTCTGATTTCCGCCGGCTTACTCGCCGCCCTATTCGGCTTCCTGCTCGGCTTTCCGGTACTGCGCCTGCGAGGAGACTATCTGGCCATTGTTACCCTGGGCTTCGGCGAGATCATTCGCATTCTGCTGAATAATATGACCTGGCTAACCAACGGCCCCAATGGCATCGGCGGCATCCCCAAGCCTACGCTCTTCGGACTTGAATTCAGCCGCAAGGCCAGCGAGGGCATGCAGAGCTTCCACGACTTTGTAGGTATCGATTACAGTTCTGAGCACCGGGTCATGTTTCTCTATCTGCTCGCGCTCCTGCTCGTGCTGATCACCCTGTTCGTAATCAATCGCTTGCTGCGCATGCCGATTGGCCGTGCCTGGGAAGCTCTGCGTGAGGATGAGATTGCCTGCCGCGCGCTGGGCATCAACCCTACCGCGGTAAAACTCAGCGCTTTCACCATAGGTGCCAGCTTCGCCGGTTTTGCCGGTTGTTTCTTTGCTGCACGACAGGGCTTTATCAGCCCGGAATCCTTCACCTTTATCGAGTCTGCCATCATCCTCGCCATTGTGGTGCTGGGCGGCATGGGGTCACAGATCGGCGTCATTCTGGCTGCCATCATCATGACCATCCTGCCGGAGATGGCCCGTGAGTTTAACGAGTACCGCATGTTGCTGTTTGGTTTGATGATGGTGCTGATGATGATCTGGCGCCCCCAAGGGCTGCTGCCAATGAACCGTCCGCACCTGGAGTTGCGCACATGAGCCGGCCGCTATTGGAAGTATCCGGTTTGACCATGCGCTTCGGCGGCCTGTTGGCCGTGGACGGTGTAGAGTTGAGTGTTGAACCGGGACAAATCGTCTCTATGATTGGCCCCAACGGCGCCGGTAAAACAACGGTCTTCAACTGCCTTACCGGCTTCTACAAGCCGAGCGGCGGCAAGATCGTGTTTGATGGGCAGGAAATTCAAGGCTTGCCGGGTTTTAGGGTAGCGCGCCGCGGCATGATTCGAACGTTCCAGCATGTTCGGCTGTTCAAGGAAATGACCGTAGTCGAGAACCTGCTGGTAGCCCAGCACCAGCATATGAACACCAGTATGCTGGCCGGGCTGTTCAAAACGCCAAGCTATCGCCGCAGTGAACGCGAAGCAATGGAGCGCGCGGCCTACTGGCTGGAGCGCGTTGACTTACACGAGTTCGCCAATCGCGAGGCCAACACCCTCGCCTACGGCCAGCAACGACGTCTGGAGATAGCACGTTGCATGGTTACCCAGCCCAAGCTGTTGATGCTGGATGAGCCTGCAGCTGGCCTGAACCCACGGGAAACCGACGATCTGAAGGCGTTGATCGCCGAGCTACGCGACAACCATCAACTCACGGTATTGCTGATTGAGCATGACATGAAACTGGTGATGAGCATTTCCGACAAGATCGTTGTAATCAACCAGGGCAGGCCTTTGGCTGCCGGCACGCCGGAAGAAATCAAGCAGAATCCGGATGTCATCAAAGCTTACCTGGGTGAAACCTGAGGAATTGCCAACCATGCTGTACATGAAGAACGTATCAACCCACTACGGCAAGATCCAGGCGCTACACGAGGTGAACCTTGAGGTTCAACGCGGCGAAATCGTCACCCTTATCGGTGCCAATGGTGCGGGCAAGACAACCCTGCTGATGACCCTGTGCGGCGACCCCCACGCCAGCACGGGGAGCATCCGCTACGATGGCGATGAACTGACCGGTCTAACCACCGCCGAAATCATGCGCAAGGATATCGCCATAGTACCGGAAGGCCGGCGGGTATTTTCACGGCTCACGGTGGAGGAGAACCTGAGCATGGGTGGGTTTTTTACCGCCAAGGAAGAACTGCAAGAGCAACTGGACACCACGCTAACCTTGTTTCCGCGCTTGAAAGAACGCTATCAACAGCGCGCAGGCACCATGTCAGGTGGTGAGCAGCAAATGCTGGCAATCGGGCGTGCACTAATGAGCAAACCACGGCTCTTGCTACTCGATGAGCCGTCGCTCGGGCTGGCACCTATCATTATCCAGCAGATTTTCGATATTATCGAGCAGCTGCGCCAGCAGGGCGTCACCATCTTCCTGGTCGAGCAAAATGCCAATCAGGCGCTTAAGCTCGCCGACCGGGGTTACGTGATGGAGCACGGCCATATCGTCATGCAGGACACTGGCGAAGCACTATTAGCCAACCCCGATGTGCGCAAGGCCTATCTCGGCGGCTAGCCCCAGACTGTCAGGGAGCCGTCTGGCGCCCCTGATAGGCACAACCCTGATAGCGTTCACCATTAAGCAGCAAAGTGGCGCTCATATGAAAATAATCACCAGTAATCGCGTCCTGACAGGCTTGCGGATAAAGCCATAACTCAATACCAGCGTCCTCCAGCCCACGAGCGCTCAGCGAACCATCTGGCAACTGCTCGCTCACTACGGGCTGAGGCGAGTAAGATCGCTCGGCATCATTGCGCGTCAGACCATTCGCCGCAAGACTGACACGCCAGGCTGGCTTGCTTTGCACCGCGACCCACTGCGCCGCATCAGCACTGCGATCAGCACAACCCCGGCCGTGCGACTGCATGCGCAGCACCTCGTCAGACCGAACTCGCCCGGCGCTATCAACCCGCCCCAGCAAGTCGACAAAAATCGCTGTCTGTCCTGGTTGTGCTGATTGTGCGAACAGCTCATCGAGCCTATCGTTGGCACTTACCGCTTGTGCGTTGTCGCGGCCGCACTGGCGTAGTACAAACCCGCTTTCGCTCTGTTCAAGAAGGCCACTCAGGCGCTGCTGCCCCCCCGCCCAACGATCACTCAACAAGCTACAACCCGACGTCAACAACACCGCCGTGGCCAGCGTAATACGCGCGCTCTGACACAAGAAAGCACTCAATATGTGAACTCCTCAGCGTAAAATAGGTGATGCCGCCAAAATCATGACATACGGCAGATCACAAATGCGATTGGCAATGGTACTCTGTGCCCCATTCACCCGCATGCGATTCAGATTGGCGGGTTTGGTTCCCTGGTATCACTTTGTCGGAAAACACTGTTGGAAGCACAATAATGAAGATGATCTCTGCCGCCATACTGAGCACTGTCGCAATAACCCTTACTGCCTGCTCCACCAGCAAACCCGCCCCAGCACCTCAGCCCGAGGCGACCCCATGGGCCCAGGAGCATATGGCTGAGCTCACCGTCATTGCCTTGGAAGAGCATTACGAGATTCACAATACCGGTGAGCAGATTCGTCTGGTAATACCGGTCAAAAATAACTTCCATCCCAAGCGGACCTTGCTACTACCCTCAGGCCTGGTGCCTTTGTCACGTGTCGCCAAGGTTCTGCGCACAGCGACTGATAGCAATATTGCCGTTATTGGCTTCAGCGACGATGTCGGCGCAGACGACGTAAACGAGCAACTCAGCCTTGAGCGCGCCCAGGCTGTTGCCAGCGTACTGCAACTGGGCGGCGTTCGTCGTACCAACATGCAGCTGAAGAGTTTGGGCGAGGATCAACCCCGGGCAGATAACAGCACCCAGGAAGGTCGCGATCTGAACCGTCGGGTAGAAATCGAAATCACCCCCCGTGGCGGCTTCTCGAATCTGGCCCTTGCGCCTTGATATGAGCCCTTCTGGCCTGCAATAGCAGTACGTCGCTTTTGCAGGCCAGGTCTGCTGTAGTAAGTAGTAAAAAGCCTTTCACAACTTAGCAGCACCCAGGCATTGCGTACTCTTAACGTACGCCAAGCCCTGCGCTGCCAGTACTTTGCGCTCTAGCCAACCAGACCAGACAATCTCACGAGCCCGTTCAGGCGCTAAATACCGCCACAGATTGGCGTTGCTCTAAGGGCAGGAGCTCACTGATCCCAAGGCTCGCCGCGAGTTCGCGGTTCACGCCGCAGTTTTTCATGCATGGCGGCTTTAGCCAGCATATGTGCGCTGACCGGCGCAGTTAAAAACAGGAAAAAGGTAATCAAGAGCTCGTGTAGGCTAGGCTCGCCAGTCTGCTGCGAAAAATACAGCATGGAGCCAATAACCAGCGCCCCTACACCCAATGTGGTCGCCTTCGTCGGACCATGCAGACGCATAAAGAAGTCCGGCAGCTTGACCAACCCGATAGAGCCAATCAGCGCGAACAGGCTACCGGTTAGCAGCAAGGCTGCAATCAGCCACTCGACCCAGCTTGGTCCACTCATAATCTTTCCTTACTCAATAATATTGCCGCGCATCAGGTGCTTGGCAATCGCGACCGTGCTGATAAACCCCATGACGGCGATCAACAACGCGGCTTCAAAAAACAGGTTGGAGTCCAGATACAAACCAAACAGCATGATCAGCGCAATACCGTTGATATACAGGGTATCCATGGCCAGTATGCGGTCCGGCAGATCAGGCCCCTTGATCAGGCGAACAAAGGTCAGCAGCAAGGCAACACTCATGATGCCTAGGCAGAATAGAATTACGGCCTGGAGCATTCGAACACCTCCTTGATCGGTTGCTCATAGCGGCGTCGAATATGCTCAATCATCGCCTCCTCATCACCCACATCCAGCCCATGTATCAGCAGCGTCTTGCGATCTTCGCTGATGTCAGCCGAGACCGTGCCCGGTGTCAGCGAAATTGTGCTGGCCAGCACGCTGATAGAAAATTCGTGCTGCAAACTCAGTGGATACTCGACAAAAGCCGGGCGCAACTCGCGGCGCGGGCCGAGAATCAGTTTGGCTACCTGAAGGTTGGCCAGCACAATATCGGCAAACACGCGGCACACAAACAGCAGCAATCGATCGACCCGGCAGTTGCTTGGCGGGTTAGGCCAGAACACATTGGTCATCAAGGGAATGACCAGGGCGAGAAAGGCGCCCATTATCAGGCTACCTGCCGATACCGCATTCATCAGCAATTGCCAGCCAACCAACAGCGACAGACTCAGCCAGGGGTGCGGCAGGATGCGCTTGAAAAAGCTCATGGACTGGCCTCCGGAGTGATGGACATAACCGCATCAATGTAGTTTTGCGGCGCCAGCAGCTGATCTGCGGTAGCAGCCAGGTAGGCCAGTACCGGCTCGGCAAAGATCACCAGCGCCGGACTGGCCAGCAATAACAGCAGTACCGCCGTCATGCGCAGCGCATCGATCGGCTCAGCCGACGCAGCTGCCTCAGTTTGACGCCAGAACAGCGTGGTACCCGCGCGGCTCAAGGCAACAAGGCTCAAGAACCCGGCTCCCAGCACGACCGGATATAACCAGGCAGCCTGCTGCCCGGTGCCCACGGCACTAAGCAGCAACAGCTTACCGATAAAGCCGGACAACGGCGGCATACCGACAATCGACATCGCAGCCAAAAAGAACACGCCACCCAGCAGCATTGGGTACGGCAAGGCTGGTCCGGCAATCAGACGCGCAGCGTAGCGCGGCCCGCGGACACGTTGCAGCACGCCGGCGAACAAAAAGAAGGCCCCGGTAATCCAGGTCGAGTGCATCAAATAGAATAGCGTGGCCCGCAGGGCTTCAGGCGTGCCAATCGCCAGCCCCGCGAGCATGGTGCCAACCGAGAGCACCACCAGGTAAGCAATCAGTCCCGAGAGCGTGGCTGCAGCCAATGCGCCCAGTGCGCCAAGCAACAGCGTTACCAGCGCTAGTGGCCAAAGCCACTCATTAACCATAAATGCCAGGCTATCGGCCTGCTCACCGAAGATAAGCGTGTAAACCCGCAGGATCGAATACAGACCAACCTTGGTCATAATGGCGAATAGCGCACCGACCGGGGCACTGGCTGCCGAATAGGCACGCGGCAGCCAGAAATAGAGCGGGAACATCGCTGTTTTCAAACCGAAGACCACCAATAACAGCATGCCTGCGGCGCCCACCAGAGGCTGCTCCTCTGGCGATAGCTGGCTGACGCGAATCGCCAGATCAGCCATATTAAGCGTTCCTAGCACCCCATACAGGGTACCGACTGCAATCAGAAACAAAGCTGACCCAGTCAGATTCAAGAGCACATAGTGCAAGCCTGCGCGCACTCGCGCGGACCCCGCACCATGCAGCAAAAGCGCATAGGAGGCGATCAGCAGAATCTCGAAAAATACAAAAAGATTGAACAGGTCGCCAGTCAGAAAGGCGCCGGTAATCCCCATCAACTGAAACTGAAACAGCGGATGAAAATTGCGCCCTGCAGCGTCATCGCCGCGCAGTGAAAACAACAGCGCACAAAAGGCGAGCACAGCGGTTATGAACAGCATGAGCGCACTGAGGCGATCAACCACCAACACAATACCAAAGGGCGGTGCCCAGTTGCCCAAGGTGTAAACCAGCGTCCCCTCGCTGGCACGCAGGAGCAACATGATTGCCAACGGCAACTGCAGAAAGGTCGCCAGCAGACTGACGCCACGTTTAAAATTCATGCTACCACGCATTAGCAGCAGCACAGCGCCCACCACCATAGGCAACACAATGGGTAGGATCGGCAGATGAGTCATCAACGATCTCCCTTACCATCAACGTGATCACTGTCCAACTCACCCTGCGCTCGCAGGGATAGGACCAGCGCAAAGGCGGTCATAGCAAAACCGATCACAATAGCCGTCAGCACCAATGCCTGTGGCAGTGGGTCCGCATAGTCCACTCGCTCACCCAATACCGCAGGCACCGCTTCACCAATGCGGCCCATGGCAAACAGAAACAGGTTGACCGCATAGCTCAGCAGGGTCAGCCCTATCACCACCGGGAAGGTCCGTGCGCGCAGCATGAGGAACACCCCGCAACTGGTCAGCAGGCCAATTAGCAGTGCATACATCAGCTCCATCAGAAATCCCCCCTTCGCAACGGCATCTGTGACAACTTGCCCAGATTCGCGAGTATCAACAAAGTGGCACCCACTACGGTCAAGTAAACACCCAGATCAAACAGCATCGCAGTTGCCAGCTCGATGTCTCCTATCAACGGAATATGGAAGTGATCAAAGGCGCTGGTCAGGAAGGGATAGCCGAAGAACAGACTGCCAAAGCCGGTCGCTGCTGCAATCAACACACCGGCAGCAGCCAGATAATGGTAATTGACCGGCCAACGCTCTGATGTCCATTCCTCGCCACTGGCAACGTATTGCAGAATCAAGGCGACGGCGGTAATCAGGCCAGCGATAAAGCCACCACCCGGCAGGTTGTGGCCACGCAGGAATATAAATACCGATATCAGCAGCGCTAGTGGTAGCAAGACCCGCGACAGGTTCACCAGCATCAGTTGCTCGCCACGGGTTGCCCAAGGCTTACCCAAACTATCACCACCCGGCAGACGGAGACGCAGACCATCTATCAGCGCATAAATACCAATGGCTGCAATCGCCAGCACGGTAATCTCGCCCATAGTGTCAAAGCCACGGAAGTCGACCAGGATCACATTGACTACGTTGGTACCACCGCCGCCAGTCAAACTGTTCTGCAAGAAGAAACTGGCGATGCTGTCGTAGGGACGCGTCATGACGGCAAAGGCCAATGCCGCTACCAGCCCCCCACACATGAGTGCCAGCAACACATCTCTGCCACGCCGCAACGGGGAGGACTCGCGCGGTGAGCGCGCGGGCAAGAAGAACAGCGCCAACATCAACAACACTATGGTGACCACTTCAACCGATATTTGCGTGAGGGCCAGATCTGGCGCGGCAAAGCGAGCAAAGGCAAGCACCACACCAAGACCAACAACACTGAGCATCGTCAGCGATACCAGTCGCTTGCGGTGCCAGAAAACAGTGCACAACGCGGCAACAGACATGATCAAAGCCACCGCAAGGCTAGTACCGTCAATGGGTGTCATGGCTACGTTGCCTTGCAAGCTCGGCAGTCGGAACAGCCAATAGCCACTGACGATGAGTGCCGCACCCAGCAGGCAGGCCAGGTAGCGCTGCAGCGATCCATTTTCCAACAGCAGCGTGAACTGGCCAGCACCGCGCACAGCCGCCTGCACCATGCGTTCAAACACCAGCTTAGCGTCCAACTCGCGCTGGCGTGCATACCAGGCAAACAAAGGCGCGCGCGCCGCGTAGACAAGTACACCCACAACCAGAGCGACAAAACTCATCAGCAACGGCAGGTTAAAGCCGTGCCAGATCGCAAGACTATACTCCGGCAATTCACCGCCAACCGTTGCCTGTGCTGCGACCGAAAGCAGGCCTGCGACAGTAAGCCCTGGTGCCAGCCCGACCAGCAGACACATGGCCACCAGAATCTCTACCGGCACTTTCATATAACGCGGCGGCTCGTGCGGAGGGTACTTGGGCAAATTGACAGGTTTACCATTAAAGAACACATCGTGAATAAAGCGCAGCGAATAGGCGACGGAGAACACCCCACCCAAGGTCGCGCCCAGCGGAATCAGCCAGCTAAAGCTGCCGAGCATGTGCGTATCCAGCGTTTCGCTGAAGAACATCTCCTTGCTCAAAAAGCCATTGAGTAGTGGCACACCCGCCATTGCTGACGCAGCAACCATGGCCAGCGTCGCCGTGTGCGGCATAAACCGCAGCAGACCGTTGATGCGCCGCATGTCACGCGTACCCGTTTCATGGTCAATAATGCCTGCTGCCATGAATAGCGAAGCTTTGAAGGTAGCGTGGTTAATAATATGAAAAACGCCGGCTACCGCGGCCAAACGCGAGTCCAGACCAAACAACAGCGTGATTAGACCCAAATGGCTGATCGTCGAATAGGCCAGCAGCCCCTTGAGGTCGTGCTGAAACAACGCTGTACAGGCGCCGACCAGCAAAGTCGCCATGCCTGCACTGCTGACTAGATAAAACCATAGGTCGGTATCGGACAGCGCCGGATAGAGCCGGGCCAAGAGAAAAACACCCGCTTTGACCATGGTTGCGGAGTGGAGATAAGCCGAAACTGGCGTCGGCGCTGCCATCGCATGCGGCAGCCAAAAGTGAAAAGGAAACTGTGCCGACTTGGTAAACACGCCCAGCAGCACCAATACCAATATGACCGGATAAAGCGCGTGATCACGAAGCAGGTCACCAGAAGCAAATACATCAGTTAACTGATAACTACCCACCACCTGGCCGATCAGCAAGACCCCCGCCAGCAGGGCGAGCCCGCCTGCGCCCGTGACCGCCAACGCCATACGGGCGCCTTTGCGGGCGTCAGTCGAGTGCGACCAATAGCCAATGAGCAAGAAGGAAGAGAGGCTGGTCATCTCCCAGAAGAACATCATCAGCAGCAGGTTCTCTGACAGCACTACGCCCAACATGGCCGACATAAATAGCAGCAGGTAGGCAAAAAACCGGCCCATGGGGTCTTTTTTTGCCAGATAGTAACGCGCGTAAAGGATGACCAGGAGACCAATGCCTAAAATCATCAGCGCGAAAAGGAAGCTAAGCCCATCAAGCCGAAAGCTGATATGCAAACCCAGCACGTCAAGCCAACGCCATGTCTGCACTATGGTCTCGCCAGCGAATACTGCTGACGCCTGTTGCCACAGCAGGATCATACCCAGAACGGGGGCCAGCATGGTCATACTAGCGCACAGCGAGCGACCATGCTTATTGAACAATAGCGGCAGGAGGCTGCCGATCAGAGGAAGAATGACGATAAGCGCCAGGGTCATGCAGGACTTACTCCATCTATGGCCAAAAAGGCTATTACCGGTCTTGCCCACGCCTGACGCAGCAGACCCGTGCGGTCTAGTCTGAATGCACAGACTATCATGGCAGTGGCAGAGGCATCGCAATGCACCAGCAAAGGCCAATAGTATAAATGTCTGAACCTTTGCAGCGGGAATCGAATACAGCGCATTGCGTTACAAAATGCGTAGCCTGCCGGCACAAAGCCGGCAGGCCTGGGTAAGAAACCCGATTTACTTAACGACGCGCGACTCACCGTTAACTGTCATGACTCGTACCCGGTCACCCGCGGCAAAGCTAACGCCTTCCTGCACGGCCTGCACATAAGCCCGAGTCTGACCAGAATCCTCCGTGACCGTAATTTCGACGCCCTGAGTACGCGTAATACCCTCTTCCGCTGCGGCCCCGGCCATACCACCAGCCAATGCGCCTACAATGGAAGCGATCGCCCGACCACTACCGCCACCTACACCACTGCCAGCGACGCCACCGATGGCCGCACCGGCAATCGGCCCAATCGCTGTTTTTGTGCCTTCAATCTTCACTAAGCGTACAGACTCCACAGTCCCCATGCGCACAATCTGTGGCGCGCGGGCATCGTCCCTGCTGTAGGTATCTCCGGTCAACGAGGAAGCGCAACCACCCAGCGTCAAGATCGCGCCAAGCAGCAGGGTTGTCACCAGTTGTCTGTTCATATCAATAACCTCAAGTTGGGTGTAAATGATCACGCCCGCTGCAAAATGACGGGTTGCGCAGCTTGCAGCAAATCGGCCATTTCACGCTAGCGGCATCTATGACCATTGATCGGGAACGCTAGTGCCCTGGTCGAATTAAATCGCCAAATAACCTAAAATGGCGCTTCTTTATACACAGGTGGTATAGCAAACACTTATCACCATACCATCCCATTTGGGTATCGCCGTAACTCTCCATAACCATAAGAATAGACAGGCAAGGACTGTACGGAAAGCAAGAACCGCCATTACCGTCACCAAGCCGCAGGTTACCGATTCCGCTTTACGGAGGTTTCAGCATGTCTCCCTTACAGGCAGCATGGCTGTATTATCTTGCGCACCCCGCACTTACGATAAATAGCCTGGCGCTCTTCTTTTCCGCCAATGGCAGCTGGTTGTGGCTCGCTACCCAACTCCGTGGGGCGAGCCGCGCCAACCGTATGACTGCAACGCCACAGAATCTGGCTATCGACAGCGATGAAAATGCTTCGCGGCGCGCAGACCGCCTTTTCTACCGAGTTGGCGGCGCATCCCTTGCACTCGGACTGCTATTGAGTTTGATTAGCACCCAGCTCTAATAGGCTGCTCCGATCATCTGGCGCACGACTATTGATGCTCTAAGACTCGCAGGCGACTGTGGACCGGATTGGCATACTGCAACAGCCAGTAAGCACGTTGATCACTCGGGCAGGCAGCCAGTCTGGTCTTAAAACGTTGCTCTTCTGCGGCAACCTCAGTCGGAGTGAAGTCATTACGCCAGGCAGCCACTTGCGCGGGAATCTGGCCCTGCTGCTCTATCGCCAAATAATTGCTTGGCGATAGTCGGTAATTCGTCAGAATCTGTTTATCCACTGCTCGCGCTACTGCCTTGGCATCAGCGTAGTCGTCCTGCAGCGGCTCACCAAACGCAACATGCACACGCCCTTTGTAGCCCGTCAGCCCCATAGCGATAGATCTGTCGTCCTCGCCTGGCTCCTTGTGATACTCACCCAGCCGCGCCTTCTGCTCCAATTCACGAGCTTTCAACAGGTCACAAGGATCCCATTCGTAGGCAATGGACACGGGCACCAGATTCAGAGAGCGAATCAACGGACCAAATTCTTCTCCCTTGCGGCTCATACAAAACATTTTTATGATCGCCGGATCAGTCTCATCCAGCCCATCCTTCGCACGTCCTTCAGACTGCGCAATCCAGATTGATTCGCTTTCTGCCAGTGAATGACTGATATAAGCGGACATCATTTGATAAGCCTGCAACTTCTCTCGGCGCCCGGTCAGTGAACGGCGCACGATAAAACACTTGTTTAACCGCATCAGGTCGGCAACGAAGGGGCGCTGAAGTAAATTGTCACCAATGGCCAGCCGCGGAGTTGGATGGCCGGTATGGTAAAGGGCGTAGTTAACGAAGGCCGGGTCCATCACGATATCACGATGATTGGCCAGAAACAGGTAAGCCTGACCTTGGCGCAAATTGTCGAGGCCACTGTAGGTAACGTTGAGAGTGCTGCTTTCGATCACACGATCAAGGTAGGGCTCCAGCTTGTGCTGCAAGGTATCAACACACTGGATACCCCTTGCCTCGCGCCGCAGAGCAAACTGCACCGCGCGCCGCACCACACCCGGAAACCAGCGTGCCAGTAGCGGAAAACGATATGCAGCCAGCATCCGCATCAGCTCCTGGTCGCCCAATAGGCGCTCCATTACAGCAGGCACCTCAGCGTCGTTATACGGCCGAATAGCATCAAACTCGCCCATGTATTCCTCAATCTCATTTGCGTTGGCCGCGCATTATGCGATGTGCGCAGCGGTTTCGCCAAATTGACGATGGGGCTACACTGGCTGTCACATTTAAAACAGCGGAGCCATTACCTTGCAGGCCCTAGAAGAAGCCACCCTCGCCTGCCCGCATTGCGGCGAACCTATTGTGCTACTACTCGATATCGCCAGCGGCACTCAAAGCTATATAGAAGACTGTGAGGTCTGCTGCCAACCTATCCACGTTAGCTTGTGGATTGACCACGAGCAGGACGACTACCATGTCGATCTGCGCCGCGAACAGGATTAAGCATGCAGTGCGTTTACCGTCCACTGGATATGACCGAGGCCACGCTGCTGCAGAGTATGCTGGCTGATCACCACATCAGCTGCCATATCAGCGGCCAATACCTGCAAGGTGCGGTAGGGGACCTGCCAGCACAAGACCTGCTCGCTCTTTGGCTGACTGACGAGGATGCCCAGCGCGCCAGCCAACTGATCAATGACTACCTGGCTGCCAGTCCGTTTGAAGAGAACGTTAATAGCCTTTCATCAGACCCGGTAAACCAATGACTGGACGCCTTGCCCAGTTCACCCCTCCGCATGCAAGCACTCCGACCGACTGGAAGCCTGACTGGAATCTGCCCCCAGGTGGCCGTGTCTTGATCCTGCGTAAGCAGCAGGGCCGCTTGGAATGCGTGCCGGTGTTATGGAACCTCACGCCTGGATGGCTCAAGGATCTGAGCCGCGCCAGCTTCAACGCCAGGGCCGAGTTTCTGCACGAAAAGCCTATGTTCAAGCAAGCGTTTGCCAAACGGCGCTGCCTGATCCCGATCAACGGTTACTATCTCTGGAAAAATAACGGCTCGCGCAAGCACCCCTGGTATTTGCGTCGTCGCGAGGGTGGCTTGGCTTTGGCGGGCATTTGGGAGCGTTATCAACTGGATAAAGAGCACTACTGGGATAGCTGCGCACTGATAACGGTGCCATCCAAAGGACTGCCAGCCACGCTGGCTGAACGCATGCCGGTGGCACTCAACAGCGGCGAACAGTCAATATGGCTCGCAGAGGCAACGCCGGTCAGTGCACTACAACCCTTATTACTCAATGCTGACGCCCAGGTAGAAATGATCCACCCGGTTGCGAGCGCGGTCAGCAGCCCAGAAACCAAGGGGCCGCATTGCTGCAACCCCAGTGGCCCGATTCAGACCTTGAACTGATTGATCAGACGACGCTGATGCTCGGCCAGCTTGGTCAGTGACGCACTGGCCTCAGATGCTTCATCAGCCCCTTTGGCAACCGACTTGGCAACGGTATCGATGGTCATGACATTGCGATTGATGTCTTCAGCTACCGCGCTTTGCTCTTCAGCAGCGCTGGCGATCTGATTGTTCATATCGTTGATGACCGATACCGCTTGCGTGATTGAGGTCAGTGCAGCATCTGCCTCTTCGGCCTGCAGCACACTCTGGTCGGTCCGCGACCGGCTCTGCTCCATCACTTTTACCGTTTCCTTGGTGCCATTCTGCAACTGCTCGATCATGGTCTGAATTTCAGCCGTCGAGCTCTGCGTTTTCTGGGCCAGGTTACGCACCTCATCGGCAACCACCGCGAAGCCACGCCCTTGCTCACCGGCGCGAGCAGCCTCGATTGCAGCGTTCAGAGCCAATAGGTTGGTCTGCTCTGCAATACCGCGGATGGTGTCCAGAATACCGGTGATATTCTCACTATCACGCTCCAGCGAGCGCACGCTTTCAACAGCGCGCTGAATATCCTGAGAGAGCGCCATGATGGTGTCGGAGGTCGCCTTGACTACCTCGCGGCCGTGCGTCGCCGAGCCATCTGCGTTATGGGCCGCACTGGCTGCCTGCGACGCATTGCGCGCCACATCCTGCGCAGTAGCTGTCATCTCTGTAACAGCGGTAGCGACCAGATCGATTTCACTGAGCTGGCGTTGAACGCCATCATTGGTCCGCATGGCAATATCAGCGGTGTGCTCGGAGGCGTCAGTAACCTGCTGCACGGAGCCGACCACTTCGCGAATCATGCCTTGCAACTTGTCCAGGAAAGCATTGAAACCGCTGGCAATGGCGCCCAACTCATCCGCACGATCGACCTCAAGCCGCTTGGTCAAGTCGCCATCCCCCTTGGCAATATCATCCAGCATGGAGACCAGTCTGCGCGCAGGCTTGGCAAGACCATAAGCAACGAAGACCATAACGACCAGCCCAACCAGCGCAACCAGAAACCCGATCACCGCCAGCCATACTGCCGAGGCAACGCGCTGATCCTTTAGCTCTGCGTTGAGCGCGTCGAGATCAGCCATAACCGCTTCCAGTGGCAGCGTGATCAACAGGGACCAACGCGTATTGCTGTCACCAAAGGTGATCGGCATGATCAACTCGATATGCCCACCCTCCTCGTCGATATCGTAAATGGGCTCATCACCAAGGGATGCCATATTCGCCAGCTCGTGCTGATCGAGCACAGTATCGGCACGATCACCCGGACGAGCATCGGTACCCGTGTAAGCAACCAGACGCCCCTTGTCGCTGACCAGCGCCTGATCGCCCTGACCGTCGTACAGTTCACTGTCGCTCTCGGTCAACATATTCTGCAGAAAGTCCATGGCCAAATCGGCGCCGGCCGCGCCCTTGAACTCACCGTCGACGATGATGGGTACGGTGAACGATGACAGCAATACTTGCTTGCCACCCATTTCATAGGAGGCAGGATCAATCACGCAGGGTTTAAGCGTTTCCCTCGTGCACAAGTAATACTCGCCGGTGCGAACACCGCTATCAAGCAGCGTTGTACTCTCCATGTCACCCAGGGGTTCAAGCTCAAGCTCGCCACCCTCACCTCGAAACCAGACCGGCATATAACGGCCGCTACCGTCATAGCCATCGGTTTCTATCCCTCGGTAAAACTCATCCATTTCATCGAGCGAATTCGGCTCCCAACCGACATAGACATCCCACAGATCGGGATTCTCTGCCAAGGTCATACGGAGCACGCGCGTCATTTCTTCACGACCCATCATCAACGAAGGCATACCGTCAGGCTGTATCTCACCCAACATCGCGTTGAGATTGGCTACCTGCTGGGCAACCGCGATGGGATATTCCAGGCGGCGCTGAATACGTGATCGCTCGCCATTGGCAATGGATAGCAGACGATCCTTTACCAACCCCTCAAGCAGCTGTTCGCTGCGCCCCTGAACGTAGGCCTGACTGCGCTCGGATGAATAGACCGAGTACAGGGTCATGACCCCGACTGCGATGAACAGACAAGCTCCAGCAAGCACTGCGATGGATAGCTGAATGGACTTGAATTTCATTAATTACCTCGGCTTAACGGCAGAATAAGGGTGCCCTCTTGAGGGGCTTCTTATTATATCGGCGAACGACAAATAAACTTCAGTCCCGTGATGACATTAGCGCTTTAATACGGTCAAATTGCCTGAAACTGATAATAGTCAAAATACAACCGCGCGCTTCACCGTGATTAGGCATCGCCGTTCCCGCCTCAATTCACCTTAGCCCGGCCAGCCATCAGTTGCATAAATTATTCAAGTACTGCCTGCTGCTCTGCTAAATTAAAGATTCGGGTTCTTATTTGCATCCGATAATCCTGGAGATACAACGTAATGAAAAAGACGCTTGTGATCATAGCAACACTGTTCGGTCTAGCTGTTCTCTCTGGCTGCAATACGGTTGAGGGATTTGGCAAGGATGTGCAAAAGGTAGGCGACGGCATAGAAAACTCTGCTGATCGATAAGAACCAAAGCAGCGTGGCGGTCATTCGCCACGCCCAGTTCCTCCAAGGATTAAAGAACCATGCGATTGCGTTTTCTGCTGTGTGTAGGGGTTATAGCCGTAACAGGTTGCCAAAGCGTACAAACCACCCAAGGCGGTAATGTAGGGGTAAACCGAACCCAGTACATGATGAGCGGTCTGTCGAGTGAAGAAGTGAATGAGATGGCAGCCAAGTCATATGACGAGACCTTGGCGGAAGCCAAGAAGGCCGGGGTGTTGAACACTAATGCCGCGACCGTTCGTCGACTGCGCAAAATAGCCGACGACCTGACAGCAGAAGCCACTTACTTTCGTCCCGATGCGGCGCAATGGGACTGGGAGGTGAATCTGATCAAGGATGACATGCTTAATGCCAGCTGTGCACCCGGCGGCAAGATCCTGTTCTACTCGGGCATTATCGACCAGCTCAATCTAACCGATGACGAAATCGCCCAAATCATGGGCCACGAGATTGCTCACGCCCTGCGCGAGCATGGCCGCGAGGCTATGTCACGTGCCTACGCCACACAAATGGGCACGCAGCTGGCAGGTGCGTTGCTCGGCTTGGGTTCTGGCAGCCAACAAGCCGCTCAGATGGCGGTTCAATATGGCCTGACATTACCCAATAGCCGCAGCAATGAGAGCGAAGCTGACCTAATCGGTCTTGAACTGGCAGCGCGCGCAGGCTACAACCCGGATGCAGCGGTTAGCCTGTGGCAGAAAATGTCAGCTGCTTCGCAGGGTGCGCCGCCCGCATTCATGAGCACTCACCCCTCCTCTGCTGGCCGTATAGAAGCACTGCGCGCCGCTGCGCCAAGCGTCGAGCCTCTGTACCGGGCCAATAAGTAAAGGCTGTCGCCGGGCTCCCAAGGGCGCCCGGCCTTCTGACGCCTAAATACGATTTCGTAAGACGCCGTTCATCTGTTGTCAGGGAAAATTCTGGCTGTCTATTGAGAAATCATTAGAATATGCGCCGCTCAAGGTCATTCCGACCAGCATGGGTTCCCTAACCCCATTTACAAACAACGGCGGAGGCAGCGGCTTCCGAACCCGTAAAAAGGATACAAGATGACGACCCTCCCCTCCGCGCGCCGGCGGCAAGCCTTGGCGTTGCTGATCGCTTTCCATATTGCCATTATTATTGCCAGCAATTATCTGGTGCAGTTGCCCATCACCCTATTCGGCTACCACACAACCTGGGGTGCCTTTAGCTTTCCCTTTATCTTTCTCGCCACCGATTTAACCGTGCGCCTGCTGGGTAAAAGCGCTGCGCGCAAGGTGATAGCCCGCGTCATGCTGCCCGCACTGGTGGTTTCTTACGCCATATCGGTGTTATTTCAGGAAGGCAGTTATCGCGGCGTTGAGTCACTGCTCTCGTTTAATGATTTCGTGCTGCGCATATCGCTGGCCAGCTTTGTCGCTTACGTGATCGGCCAATTGCTGGATATCCAGGTATTCGACCGACTGCGCCAATCCAAACGCTGGTGGATTGCGCCCAGTCTATCGACGGTACTGGGCAACCTGGCTGACACCTTCGCGTTCTTCTCGGTCGCCTTCTGGCGCAGCAGCAACGAGTTTATGGCTACCCACTGGGTCGAGATTGCGACCATCGATTACGCCATCAAGCTCGGCATCAGCCTGCTACTGTTTTTGCCACTATATGGCGTTTTGCTCAAAGCGTTAATGCGCCGCTTTACCGGGCCAGCCACTATTACAGCATCCCGATAGACGCCGCCCAAGTAGGACGCCGCGTTCAGCAGAGCGCGGCTACCAGAGGCTAATCAACAGCCCCATTAGCGCGCAACAAGCCAACGTCTTCAATACCGACCACTTTGCAGCAAACAACAGCAGGATTGCCACGCCCGCAATCACCAGAGAGCCAACATCAAGGCCACTAGTGAATCCCTCTGGCCAAAATACGTGCCAGGCAAAAAACAAGGCAAGATTAACGATAACACCCACAACTGCCGCCGTTACGCCGGTCAACGGGGCCGTGAATGACAGCTTGTTGTGAGTCGACTCAACCAACGGCCCGCCGCCAAGGATGAACAGGAACGACGGCAAAAAGGTGAACCAGGTGACCAATATGGCTGCTGTGACGCCCGCCAGAAAAGCTTGTTCCTGACCAAACACCTGCAACACATAGCCACCAACAAAAGCCACGAAGGTCACCACCATAATAAGCGGCCCGGGCGTGCTTTCACCCAGTGCCAACCCATCAATCATTTGCGCCGGCGTGACCCAGCCATGCTGTTCAACTGCGCCCTGAAAAACGTAGGGCAGCACAGCGTATGCGCCACCGAAGGTCAACAGCGCCGTCTTGGTGAAAAACCAGCCCATCTGCGTCAGCTCACCACCCCAGCCATAGCAGGCGATCAATAGTGCCATCGGCAGCAACCAGAGCAGCGCACCAACTACCAGCAAGCACAACAGTGAGGACCACTTGAACCGTGCATGTTCGGGCGTTGGCGTCGCGTCATCAATTAGCGCCGGCCTGTGATCCAGCGGTTGCACTGGCATTGCCCCACCCGGCTGAAAGAGCTCGGGCCGCAGCCGTCCGCCGAGATATCCGACCACACCTGCTCCCAGGACAATTAGTGGAAACGGCAGCCGCAACACAAAAATCGCCACAAAGGCGCTCAGCGCAATCGCCCACAACCAGTGGTTCTTCAGTACGCGCCCACCAATGCGCCAGGCCGCCTGAAACACCACCACGGTAATCGCCGGTTTAATGCCGTAAAACACCCCCGCCAC
Source organism: Pseudomonas sp. 5Ae-yellow (assembly GCF_014077575.1). Lineage (NCBI taxonomy): Bacteria > Pseudomonadati > Pseudomonadota > Gammaproteobacteria > Pseudomonadales > Pseudomonadaceae > Pseudomonas > Pseudomonas sp. 5Ae-yellow. The sequence continues at coordinate 66,460 of NZ_JACGWE010000016.1, forward strand.
CCAGGGCAAATCGCCATAAGCGATATACACCCAGGCCAGCAGAATCAGCAGGACCAGCGAAGGCAAGATAAACAACAAACCGGCCACAACACCGCCCCAGGTACGGTGAAGCAACCACCCCAGATAAGTAGCAAGCTGCTGCGCCTCCGGGCCAGGCAGCATCATGCAGTAATTGAGCGCATGCAGAAAACGCCGCTCGGAAATCCAGCGGCGCTTATCAACCAGCTCTTCATGCATGAGCGCAATTTGTCCAGCCGGGCCACCGAAACTGATGAAGCCCAGTTTCAACCAGAACAGCATGGCTTGATAGAAAGGCGCAGCGGGTGCTGCAGCGGCTGGTGCGGCCAATGCCTGCTTGTCAGTCATCTTCTCTGGCACTGCTGTTGGGCGCTTATCATAAGGATATATTCAAACGGGTTAACTCAATACCTGAGTATGACAAGCGAAGGTTGCAACATCATTGCAATATTAAAAACCCTATTTTGGGCTAGGCGAAACGCCTGACCGCAGGCATTATTCTGCTAACGCAGGCACTGCCTCGCGGCCCTTCCTTGCGGCATGGATGCCCCGACACGTTGCCTTCCTGCTATCTACTGACCCGGCCTGTTGCCGGCATTCGCGCGCACCGATTGCAGAACCACAATGGTGATTCTGCTGCGAGCATGAAGTGTAGGCGTGCGAATAACTGTTCTCGATAGCGTCCGGTCATTACAAAAGCATAACAAGATCAAAGCCTCAGACAGCCAATCAACAAGGATAAAAACGATGGCAAGTTGTGCATACTGCAAAAAAACCATTCTGCTGGGCGGGGTCCACCAAGAGGGCTTTCGCTTCTGCAACAAGGACTGCTTAGCGCAAGGCCAGGTAGTGATGCTGGCGGCGAGTATGCCGGAAGCAGATCGCGTACGTGCAGCTCAGACCCTGTTTCGCGGACCTTGCCCCCAATGCGATAAACGCGGCGGTATTGATCTTTACAAGTCCCACTACGTCATGTCGTTCGTACTGTTTACCCGGCATGGCAGTCATACCCTCCTATGCTGCCGCACCTGTGCACTAAAAAAACAGGGAAGCGATTTCGGATTGTCGTTACTGGCTGGCTGGTGGGGTATACCTTTTGGACTGATTTTCACGCCGCTGGCGTTGCTGCGTAACGGCTACGCCATGCTATTCCCGCCCAACAGAGTTGAACCCTCGGCCGCATTCCAACAGGAAGTAGTGCTGCGTCTGGCTGCAAGTGAAGCGGAGCGGCGACTTACTGCACAAGATAATCCTATCGCCAAGGCCTAGAAAGCCAGCTGGAGAAAATTGATCAATTAGCCCACATCATGGAAAAGGAGCAGGCTATGAGCGCAATACATGGCAAGTGCCTCTGCGAAGCAGTGCAATATCGCATAACGGGGTCGCTGGGCCCTATTTTCAACTGCCATTGCAGCAAGTGCCGACGTTGGCATGGCGCCGCCTTCCGCACCCGAGCGTCCATCCATATCGATCAGTTCCAATGGCTCAGCGGTGAAAATCAACTGTCGCGCTTCGACTCGTCGGACAACGTCACCCGCTACTTTTGCCGTACCTGCGGCTCACCTCTGATTAGTACATATCGTGACCGCCCGCAGGTTCTGGGCATTCCATTGGGCGCCCTGGAAGGCTTGACCGATGCGCAGCCACAGGCACATATCTTTACCGACAATAAAGCGAGCTGGCACCAGATTACTGATGACTTGCCTCAGTACCCCGGCTGGCCGGGTAATGAAGCAGCGGTCAGAAAAACAGCCGATTAGGCCGGGGGGCCCGCCTATTTCTGCTGCGCAATCTCGCGCAAGGCCTCAACCAGATAGGCTGGCTCCTGCGCGCCGGAAATCAGGTACTGATTGTTCACGATAAAAGCAGGTACTGACGAGACACCCGCCTGCTGATAACGCGCTTCGTCACTGCGTACAGCATCAGCAAAGGCGTCGGAGTCCAAAACCTGCTGCGCAGCCTCGGTATCCAATCCAATGGATTCCACGCAGCGCAGCAACACTTCGGTATCTTCTACATTTTCTGCATGGCCAAAATAGGCATCAAACAGCGCCTGCTTCATCGCGGTCTGCTTGCCCTGCTCTGCCGCCCATTTGACCAATCGATGGCCATTGAACGTATTGGCGGTATAGCGCTCCTGCATTTTGCTGAAATTCAAACCCAGCCCCGTGGCAACCTCTATCATATTGGCCTGAGCCGCTTCCATTTCTGCTTCGCTACGGCCATATTTACGGCTCAAAGCCTGCAGAATGGGTTGCGGTTTGCTCTCAGGATTGGGGTTCAACTCAAAGGCGTGCCATTCAATATCCAGCTCCAGCTCACCGGCAAGAGTAGCCATGGCTTGTTCCAGGCGAGCATAACCGATAGCACACCAGGGGCAGGCGATATCAGATACGATATCAACATGTAAATTAGTCATGAACTGTCTCACTCCGAGTCATTGTTAATGGCCATAGCGTACACGCCCCAGTGGCGGCTTTCACCTTTAACCAGGCTTGATACGTGCGTGCGAATGCCTGAACGAAAAGTCTGGTGAATACAAACGCGTTACACAGCTAGACTGCTGTCTACTGCACTGAGTTCATCTGAACGGTATTTGCCATGCTGGAACTACGCCCTAGCTGCGAGTGTTGCAACAAGGATCTGCCGCCCAGTGCGACAGATGCACTTATCTGCTCCTTTGAATGCACTTTTTGCCGCGAATGCGCCAAACACCGGTTGCGATGGCTCTGTCCCAATTGTGGCGGCGGTCTTGTCGCACGCCCGACCCGTCCTGCAGCACTGCTAGCGGCAAACCCAGCCGCAACTACCCGAATCGTTAGAGACCAAAAGCCCTGTGGCAACGTATCGTGAATACCGCTCATAACCACGATTTTAGACTTTAGTCACAGAGCCATCGTTTTAATTCTCGTAGCCCGCTACCCTTCAGGATCGCCTCGTCTATAGTTAATCGAGACTGTAAACGCTTGGTTCGCCCATTTCCGTCAAAATAAAAAAACGGGAGTCTTGCATGAGCGCTGTAATACTGTTGTTGGTGGGGTTAGCCATAATGACGCTGGGGTACTTCATCTACTCCAAGTTCATTGCGGAAAAAATCTACCGGCTGGATCCTGACTTTCTAACACCAGCGCACGAATTTGAAGATGGTATCGACTTTGTACCCACCAACAAATTCGTACTCTGGGGCCACCACTTCACCTCCGTAGCCGGCGCTGCCCCTATTGTCGGCCCAGCCATCGCCGTTATCTGGGGCTGGGCGCCCGCCTTTATGTGGGTGGTATGCGGGACCATTTTCTTCGCTGGCGTTCACGATATGGGTGCCATCTGGGCCAGCGTGCGCAACAGAGCGCGCTCGGTCGGCTCGCTGACCGGCGATGTAGTGGGTAAGCGCGCTCGCAGCATATTCATGATCGTCATCTTCCTGGTACTGCTGATGGTCAACGCGGTATTCGCCGTTGTCATCGCCAAGCTCATGATGAAATTCCCGACTGCGGTGCTACCCGTGTGGGGGGCGATTGGCGTAGCCCTGATAGTTGGCCAGTTGATTTACCGGCGCATTATCAACCTGGTTAGCGTATCGGTCATCGGCGTGGTGGCGCTCTATGCATTGATCTTCGCCGGCCCCTCCGTACCTATTCAAATGCCAGCAGAAGTAGCTGGTATATCAGGCAACGCAGTCTGGATTGTGCTGTTGTTTGTTTACGCGGGTGTCGCATCTATTCTGCCCGTCTGGATGCTGCTACAACCGCGCGATTACATTAACGGCCTGCAACTCTTTGTTGGTTTGTTGATCCTTTACGGCGCCATCCTGCTGCTGAATCCGACCATGGTTGCGCCCATGTTCAACGACGCCGTGCCACCCGGAACACCTTCGATAATACCGTTGCTCTTTGTGACTATCGCCTGCGGTGCTATCTCCGGCTTCCATGGCCTGGTCGCATCCGGCACCACCTCCAAGCAGCTAAACAAGGAAACCGATGCCCGTTTTGTCGGTTACTTTGGCGCCATCGGCGAGGGCTGCCTGTCCCTCGCGGCGATACTGGTCGCCACAGCTGGCTTCGCTAGCCTGACGGATTGGCAAGCGATGTATTCAGCCTTCGGCCAGGGTGGCGTGACCGCCTTCGTTGAGGGCGGCGCCTATATCATCCATAACGGCCTGGGCTTACCGCAGGTGACTGCTGCAACTCTGCTGACTGTGATGGCTGCACTCTTCGCTGGCACGACCATGGATACCGGCCTACGCCTGCAGCGCTATATTTTCCAGGAGTGGGGCGAAATTTATAATCAGGAGTGGATGAAAAAACCACTGGTTGCCACCCTGCTGGCCGTTGGTAGCTGCATGCTACTGGCCTTTGGCGCAGGTGCCGACGGATCCGGCGGGATGATCATCTGGCCATTATTCGGCACCACCAATCAGCTGCTCGCCGGGCTAACGCTACTGGTCATCACCGTGATGCTGGTGCACCTCAGACGCCCCATGTGGTACACGCTGGCACCACTGTGCTTCCTGCTGATCATGACCGTCGTTGCCCTGGTCACTCAATTGCGCACTTTTTATGAGCAGGAAAACTACTTCCTGCTGTTTCTGGATATTGTGGTGTTGATTGCCGCCATCCTGGTTGCCATGGAGTGTGCCTCGGCCCTGAAGCGCCATCGCGCACTGGCTGCCACCGAGGACAACAATGCCACGTGATCAGAAAGCCGGAGAGTGGCGCGCCTGGTTTGGTAAGGCGCGCTTTTTTCTTGAGGAGACGTACAGTACTCGCTATCGCGGCGCCATCGCCCGTGCCAGGCGTGATGAAGATGATCTCTTTATGCTGCTGGTCTTCTCGGAAATGATGGGCGTACCCAACCCGGCCAGCTATTACACCCTGGAGCTGCAACCGCTATTGCTGCAGCGCTTCCATGACTGGCATCGGCGTATGGGTATGGAACACTCGCCCTTGGACCATTTCCGCTGCTGCTAATCTGGAGTGCCTGTTATTACACCCCCACGCTTTGATCTGCTTGACCGCCGCCTGATTTGGGTGGGCGGTAAAGGCGGAGTTGGTAAAACCACCGTTTCCGCCGCCCTGGCAGTGCTGGCAGCAACGCGCGGCAAACGCTGCTTGATCGTTTCCACTGACCCGGCCCATAGCCTGGGCGATGTCTTTGCGACTCAACTAAACGACCACCCGCGTCGACTAATGCTCAACCTCGACGCGATGGAGATAGACCCGGACGCTGAGGTGGAAGCACATCTGGCGCGAGTCACTGCGCAGATGCGTCAGTTCGCCAGTGCCGAAATGCTGCCGGAGCTGGAAAGGCAGCTCAAATTGACCCGTCAATCTCCAGGCACGCAGGAAGCTGCGCTACTCGAGCGCATCGCTCGTCTAATCAATAGCCCGCAACCTGATTACGACGTGATCATTTTTGATACTGCACCCACCGGCCACACCTTGCGCCTGCTCACGCTACCTGAAGCCATGGCCGCCTGGACTGATGGCCTGCTGAGCCATAATCGAAAATCCGAAGAACTGGGCAAAGTGCTGCAGCATCTGACGCCCAAGCGTGGCCGCGATATCGATAGCCCCTTTGATAACCCACAAGATGATGCGCTAAGCGAGTTTGATCGCAAAACCCGCGATGTCGCCGAAACGCTACTTAGTCGGCGACGCTTGTTCCATCAGGCCAGACGGGTGCTAAAGGACCACCAGCAAAGCGGGTTCCTTTTTGTACTGACACCAGAACGCTTGCCTATACTGGAGACAGCGCGGGCAATCAGCACGCTGCAGTCTGTCGATATTCCGGTGGTTGCAGCGCTGGTCAACCGGGTAATACCTGACACCGCAGACGGCCATTTTTTGCAACGCCGACGTGAGCAGGAAGCAACCTACCTGCAACGTATAGATCAGGAATTGGGCCATTTGCCACGTCCACAACTGCCCTGGCTGGAAACCGACGTACAGGGGATAGAAATACTGCAGCAGATTGCCGAACAATTAGCCGCGCAGGGGTTCTAAATTACGTTAGGCCCGTGGCACAGCGCGCAGACACAATCTACTGAAAGGGAACAGCCATGAAGTACGCGAGCTAATAGCGCCGGGGCTGATTCATGCCAGGATGCAGCTACGCGATTATCAAGCTACCATCGAGATTCCGTACTCAGCCAAGCGCTACAGCATTCATTACCACAGCAGTGAGCAACTGGATTACCAAGGTGGTCGAATAAATCCCTACAACCGCTGGGTCATGAATTTTTCCTCAAGCATCCAGCAGCAGCTCAGTGCCGAGGCCTTTGAAGACACTACCGACGGCGGCCAGATCCGCCGAAACCAAAACGAGGATAGCCGCATGCTCAGCATTACGCTTGATCCCGAGAACGCCATTGTTGTATTGGAACCACAGGGCACTCTGAGCGAAGAGGATTTCCGCCGCGTACGCGCCGCTGTTGACCCTTTCATCGAACTACACGGCGGCTTAAATGGCATGATTATTCATGTCCACTCATTCCCGGGCTGGGACTCCCTCAGCGCCATGATTTCACACCTTACCTTCATCCAGGATCACCACCGCAAGATTAAGCGCATTGCCGTTACCAGCGACTCCAACCTGGGTAATGTGGCAGAGACGCTGGGATCACACCTTGTCGCAGCCGAAATCAAATCCTTTGGTTTTGACCAATTGGCAGATGCCCAGCGCTGGATCTTGGACACTTGAGTAAATACGGCCATAACCGATAGCGCTCCCCACTGCGTGAGCTAACTCGAAGCTGACATGTAAACATGCTATACAGTGCAAAAGATCATCCAAGGACAGGATCAAACATGGCACTGAACCCCGCTACTAAAAACAAGATAGATTCCATTCTCACTGGCGCACAAGACAAAATAGAGCAACTGCGCGCACTAACCCCCTTCTTCATCGATCTATCCCTGAGAGAAAATCCAGTTGGTGCGCGCGTTGGGCAAACGCTGGCGGACAAGCTGGCGATTCTGCCGAAAATACGTGCGTTTGGTTTCGATAAAATCCTGCTCGGCACCCTCGACTACTCAATGCCCGACGAGCTAGAAGTCGACGACGACTTTATGCTTTACCTGCGTGATCACCACATCGACACCACCGGTTGTTACGCCTTTACCGATATCGGCCTGGTGGATGCGCAGGGTCACTTCACCCCGTCTGCCTCCATGCTCAAGCTACGCGACTACGCGGTACCCAACACACTGCACGAGATCTACCTGAGCAAAGACGGCATGGCGGGGCAATACGACATGGTTACCTTGCTGCGGAGTTTGCCTGCCAGCATTCAATGGCTACAGGAAAATATCCGCGGAGATCATGGCGGCGCCCCACGGATACTGATCAACGTAGTGGATGGCTGCGACGCACTGGCTGAAAACCCGGACAGCGCCTGCGCCGTTTTCGCCATGCTGGCCCAGCAACCCATAGAAGGCATCAGCATCGAAGACGATCGTGGTACCTACCTGCCCTTTCAGGTTGGCGCCTTCGTCGAGGCTATTCGTTGCGTCATTCCCCCGCCATTGAAGTTGCTGGTGCACATGCACGCAGGCGGCGGTTTTGAAAATGCCTCAGTACTGGAAGCGCTGCTAAGAGGCGCCGACGGTGCCTGGGGAGGCCTGCCCAAGCGTGCAGCCATTATTGGCCATGCGTCACTGGGTGAGCTCATCGCCAATCTGGTGCGCGTCGGTAACCAGCACATGCAGAGCAACTACCAGCTGGATCAACTGATGCCTTTGGCAACCAGCTTGCAAATCATGGATGAGGAGCAACAGGTTCCGGATGATCTGCCGATCCTGGGCCACAATGCCTATCGCCTGCCATTGAGTTTTTTCCGCCAACGCCCGGACCGCTTCATGGACCTGGTACCCGAGGCTATCGGCGGTAGCTACGGCTATCGTATCTGCCCGGTGGTAAGCGATCCAGACGTGATAGCCGGGCGTTTGAGCGAGGTGACCGGGCGGCCTTCCAGTGTTTTCTCGGCCGAGGTGCTGGAGCAAATGGTGCGTCTCATGCGACGTGAACTGCGTGCCGGCGAGCGTATTGTCTACGATGAACCAACACAGTTGATGGCCTTATATCAACGTGCCGGCGGCCAAGCCTGAGCAATATCCTGCATGTCGGGCTTTACAACCACCCCGATCAGGGTCTAAAACAAAAGGTTATAGTGATTCCGTGCGCTAACGCACAGTTCGCAACAGTGATCTTGCCCGTAGCGGATCAGCCCTGAATGCCAAGGAAATGGCTGAGCCCTGCACTCTGGCACGTCAACAAACAGAGTTGAAGGATTATGAAAGACATAGCCCGAGAGATAGAGCAGGACAGCGCGGTTTATAAAACACTGCTGGAATCGACCAAGGCCATTCCCTGGAAAATTGATTGGGAAACCATGGCATTTGCCTATATCGGCCCGCAGATAGAATCACTGCTGGGCTGGTCCCAGGATAGCTGGCTGAGCGTGAACGACTGGTCTGATCGCATGCACCCCGAAGATCGCGAGTGGGTAGTCAACTTCTGCGTGTCTCAATCCCAGTCCGGCATTGACCATGAGGCCGACTACCGAGCGCTAACGAGCGACGGCAACTATGTCTGGATCCGTGATGTCGTGCATGTGGTTCGCAACGACGACGGCGAAGTCGAATCGCTGATTGGCTTCATGTTCGATATCAGTGAGCGCAAAAAGAACGAAGAAAAGCTACTCAACCTGCAGAAGGAACTGGAAGAGCTTTCATTCAAGGATGGCCTAACCGGCGTTGCCAACCGCCGCATGTTTGACTCTATTTTACAGCTGGAGTGGACGAACGCCCGGCGCACAGGCCAGCCATTGTCGGTAGTCATGATAGATATCGACTACTTCAAGCAATACAACGATCATTATGGACACATCAAAGGTGATGATAGCCTCAAGCGGGTAGCCAAGGCACTGAATACTGCCGCGGCTCGCTCACGGGATTTTTTCGCTCGCTATGGCGGAGAAGAGTTCATTCTGGTGTTACCTGAAACCGACGCTCATGCTGCAGAGCTGGTCGCCGAGCGCTGCCGTAATCTGATCTTCAAGGAACAGATCGCACATAATGCCTCAGAGGTCAGCCAGATACTGACCATCAGCATGGGGTTGGGCAGCATAGTACCAAGCCAGAAAGACGATCCCCGCGCCTTTATCGACGCGGTGGATCGCAACCTGTATCTGGCCAAGCAAAGAGGCCGTAATCGTGCGGTGTGCGGACTCGATTGATACGAGTCCAGCTCGCCCTTCAACCTGCCTGAATAAACAACCAGGCGGCGTACAGACCCAGCAACAGGAAGGCGAACGCCGTTACCCGGCGAATCCAGGCCAGCGGCAACTTGTCGGCCGCCGCGTTGCCCAATAACACTACCGGCACATTAGCCAGTAGCATACCCAGCGTCGTACCCATTACCACCCAGATGTAGGCATCAAACTGCGCGGCCAGAACCACAGTCGCAATTTGTGTCTTGTCGCCCATTTCAGCAAGGAAAAATGCCACCAGGGTTGCCATGAAGGCGCCGTATTTTCCTATCGGTGGCGCCTCGTCTTCATCCAGTTTATCCGGCACCAACGTCCAGGCCGCCACAGCCAGAAAGGAGATTGCCAGCAGGCCGTGCTGCCATTGCGAACTGAGCATATCGGCCACCACCTGTCCCACCGCACCGGCAAGGGCATGGTTGACCACGGTAGCAACAAGAATGCCCCAGATAATGGGCCAGGGACGACGAAAACGGGCAGCCAGCAAGAGCGCCAGCAGTTGGGTTTTGTCGCCGATCTCTGCCAGCGAGACAATCCCGGTTGATACAAAAAAAGCTTCCACGGAGGTTCCAAAGGAGGGCGGGTCAGACATACCAATGACATACAGACACCCCCGCCCTCGGCTGGTGTTCGTATGTCATAGGTCTCGTCAAACCCGTGTCGCGCCAGGCGACTGAGGTTTGCGAACGCCATGATCTGCGGATCAATTATGTTGACGTTCGCCAATGGAAGACAGGCTTCCGGAGAGACTACTCCCCTAAGACAGCAGCAAATTTACCAGTATCGCCAACACCAGGCAACTACAAATCAGCCCGGCACCACCGCAGAGTAGACCTTGAAGCGGTTGTTCTCGCGTAACACCTGACAGGGACCAATATGCTGCTCGATCAATGGCGGGTAACGCAGGAAACCGTTGGCCACAATCCGTAACTCACCGCGTGGCTGCAAATTACGCGTCACCTGACTGAAAAAGCGCTCAGCGATACTGGTGTCCTGGCGGATGCCGGTATGAAACGGCGGGTTGCTGATAACCGACGTATAACGACCGTGCACTTCACTCAACCCATCAGAGGCATAAACCTGCGCCTCAACGTCATTGAGTTTGAGCGATTGCTCGGCGCAATAAATGGCCAGCGCATCAACATCCACCAGCTCAAACTGACAATCCGGGTTGCGACGAGCCAACGCGATAGAAAGCACGCCGGAACCGCAGCCGAAATCCAGCACCTTGCCGCGCAACGCTGAATGCTCTTCAAGCAGCAACTCGCTACCCTCGTCCAGCCGGCCGTGGCTGAATACGCCGGGCAGACTGAGCAAGTCAATCTTCTGGTCAGCCAATTCCAGCGTGTAATGCTGTTGCCAGTCTTGCAGATTGAAGGGTTTTGCGACCCGGTCAACGACGACGCGCCACAGCTGACAATGCCGCGCCGAATCGAGCTTTTCCGGCCGCGCGCCGAACTGGCTCAACAATCGCTCGGCACGCGTGACCCCGCCTTTCTTCTCACCCACCAGATAAAGCGGCTTACCAGCGGCCAGCAACGGTGCCATCTGCGCCAACGCGTATTCCGCCCGCTCTATCGCCTTGGGCATCACCAGAATGGCAGCATCCAGCGCATCCACCGCAGGGCACAGGTGAGAAAATACCAGCTTGTCTGCAGGCAACTGGTTGGCCAGGCCGTGCGCGACCGAAAAATCCCAGCTCCATAGCGTCCAGTCCGCCGCCAGACTACGAGTCAGGGTATCTGCTGCGGGATTGACCAGCAGCAGGCGCTGGCCGCTAAACAACTCGGCACTACGTTCAAGAATCTGGCTGGTGTTGTCCATCGTCTACTCCGGGGCGGTCTGCGCAAAGTGGGCATTGTAAGCACAGCGACAAGCGGGTCAACCAGACGATTGATCAAGCACATAACAAGGGTGCAGCAACGTCAGCAAACTAGTGCTTTTTCCGCGCAACAAAGGACAGGCGGCGCAGTACTCAATCGGGCTGCTGGCCCGATAGTAAAAGCAGCAGGTACGGCGAACGCCAGGGGAATATTTACTTGCGCGGCTTTGCGCGTCTGGTGGGCTCGGCCTGCAACGGATCGTCCGGCCAATAATATTCCGTATCATCATCTATAAAATCGCATTGACACGCTCTAAATGCACGAAATCAAAGGGACATGGCCCCTTTTTTGGCTGCGAAGATTGACAGTCAATAACCAGTCAATCCTAAATACTGAATCAAGTGTATTGAGACCGTGGATTGACAGATATTTCACCACACATTGACACCTATAGAATTTCCAGCCCGCTTAATCCGCTCAGAGGATTGACACAAGACACTAAGATGTTCGAGGTTCACCGGGCAACAAAATACATGCAAGCGCGAGCAAGCTGGCAAGATAAAAGCAGTCTATTTTTGGTAAACCAGCAAGATCGACAGCGTCACAAGCAATCAAATCATAAAATATAGGTGCTTTCACCGATATTGCTTGAGTCAAGACAGGCTAAATCACTGAATCTCGAAAACAGCTTTGTCGCACTCATCAATTACATACTGCGGCACCATTTGATAGCGTCTCGGATTAAGCTGGTAAATATAATCGTTCTCCATATGAAATGTTTGGTTGATAAATTTTGCAATAACTGTTGAAGTAGCAACAGTGCTTTCATCAAACATAATTCTATAGATGTGAAGCTTTTCGTAGTTACTTTCTGTAGGCGGCGGCAAAAACTGAGTGCAACACCTGACCTTTCCGGTACGGTGCTGCCCTATGTCTTATTCCGAACTCAGCGTTGCAGAGCGTGCCACCATTCAAGTTAGTCATGCCCAAGGCCTCAGCTTGC
>NZ_JACGWE010000078.1:0-5923 GCF_014077575.1 Pseudomonas sp. 5Ae-yellow
ACATCAGCTATTACCTGATGACACGGTACAACTGGCTAAGACCACATCAATTCAATGATGGTTTAGCACCTGCCAAGGCAGAGGAAAAACTTTATCCACTGTCCGGAATCAGTTGACCACTACACAAGTCATACAGCAAAGCGACATTGCTAGACTCATTACCAAAGCTGGTATCCGGCCTAGACTCAAAACGCCCATCTTCGGTGAAGTCTGAATAGCCTTCCGCCTCACAAAACTTACGGATAGCTTCCAAGGTCGGTTGGTCAAACTGATTCAGATCCTCCTGCCTACACTGCGCCGTAAACGCAGCATTATTCATATTGTTAAGGGTGCCATCGAAAAACATACCCACCCGCAGCGTGATGCGCTGTTGCAGCGGCAGCTCTTGCTCGTCTTCTTCCTCTTCGTCCTCGACCAAGAAAGGAACGCCGTCATCAAAAGTGCTTTGCCGCAGCGCCTGCGTAGGCTCTGCAGAGCCCGGCACAAAGTAACGGCCACTATTGGAATCGCCACCAGAGTCACCCTGTACAGCGCCACCAATAATCACAGTTCCTGAACCGCCGATAACCACATCACCATGACTACCGGTGCTACCCAGCACAGCGGCAGGCCGACCGTTTATTAACACATTAGGGATGACCTGCCCGGCCAAGGCGCTGCCACAGGCGGTACTGTCACCCAAGCGTGCCGCCGGCTGACCATCGAATAGCACATCGGATGAGCCGGTAGCGATGTTATTACTGCCGTGCCCGCTCTGCGGACACTGTGTGGGATCGCCCAAACGGGCGGCGGGTTTGCCTGACATGCCAAGCTCCTTTGGCTGTTATCACTCCTGTGAACCTTGGATGCTATGAACACAAAAACTCAAAGGCAACGGTGCAGCAGGCGGGATGTGACCCAGTGCAATTTCGGCAGGAGAATTAACAGGCTTGGAAGGAACGACAAAGCGCAGAAACGCAAAAGGCCCATCCGAAGATGAGCCTTTTGCATTAAAACTATGGTGCCGGCACCAAGAGTCGAACTCGGGACCTACTGATTACAAGTCAGTGTTATTGCTACGGAATCAGAGGCTCTTAGAGACTATATCCCAAAATCAATCCATCCCAACCTCATGTTCCTAAACGATTTATTCGCCGTAACGCCCAAAACAGGCAATATATAACCACGAAAGAAAAATGGTCAAACTCCTACCCCAATCCTACCCGAAACGCTAAACTCCTACCCGAAACCTACCCCAAAAAGGATCGGCCATGAGCAGCAATCGCTCTGCATTGAAAGAACATTTTCTGAAGCGGCTGAAATATGACCCGAAGAACCCCCGCCAAGAATTCCTCGACCCTCCTGTTTATGGCCAGGGGACTTTTGGCGTACGGGTTAACAAGAGGTCAATTGCGTACATTCTGCTATACAGCTTTCATGGCAAGCCAAGGAGGCTGACTTTAGGCTCCTATCCAAAAATGTCATTGGCGGATGCCCGAGCGAAGTCAACGCATGCTGCCCAGTTGGTAGAGCAAGGTATCGATCCGGGTAAGAAAAAAACTCTCGAACTGTTCGAGTACCGCACAAGCCCTTCCGTAGCTGATGCGGTGGATACTTACCTCGTATGGGCCAAAGCCAACAAAAAATCTTGGAAAGAAGACGAGCGAATGCTCAAAAACGATTTTGTAAAGTCGATTGGGGACATGAAACTCCAAGACGTTAAACGCAAACAGATTCTGGCTCTACTGGATGACAAGGCCAAAACCGCTCCAGTCGCAGCGAACCGCCTGCAAGCAGTAGTTCGGAAGCTGTTCAATTTCTGCGTAGAGCGCGACATTATCGAAGCCACACCACTGGTAAAGATGAAAAGCATCGCGAAAGAAACGCCCAGAGAGCGAGCTCTCAACCGGCATGAAATTGTGTGGTTTTTAAAACGTTTAGCGAGCCCCACGATCACCGTCGCCACTCGTTTCGCGCTATTGCTTTCATTGATGCTTGCGCAGCGTTCGGGGACTATCGCGGCCATGCGCTGGGTAGACCTGGATTTTGACCAAGGGATTTGGGACAGATCCGGCAGTTTCGAGAAAAACAACAACCCAATCGCGACTCCCCTATCCTTCCCTGTGAGCAAGATCCTGCAGCACCTCCATCATCTTCAAGCGGTAAAACTTGAAAAGAACGGCAATATCGAAGAACCGAGCCCCTGGGTTTTACCTGGAAGAGACCGGACATCCCACCAGACCCAGCCTTCTTTAAACCGAGCAATGCGCAGGCTTTATGACACCTATGTCGCCAACTCCGACCTAGTAAAATCGGAAGGCTTGCTGCGCATTGCTGAAGGATACCCAAGGCCCACTGCTCACGATTTACGCAGAACCGCTACAACCCATATGTCCGGCCGGGGCCTAGGCAAAGATATAAGGGGCAGGATTCTGAACCACGCCGATTTGAGCGTGGACGCGATTTACGACAGGTATGCCTACTTCGACGAAAAAGCGACTGCCTTGAACGACTGGCACGCATACTTGCTCGATCTGTTCAAAGAGGCCTTTGGCCACAAGAATTGGATCAAGGTTTACGGCCAAGAAGCGCCTCAGGTTAATAAAAGCAAAGCGAAACCCGCTGAGATCGAGCCCAATGCGCCTCGCACCATCATGGTCGGAGGCCGGGAGGTCGTATTGTCAGAGCCTAAGATCAGCTGAAATGCCAGAACACATCAGCAACCGCCCCCCCCCTACGAACAGGAATGTGAACGATGCTGCACTTTCCATTCATTTCACCTAGAAAAGTGCAGCATCCTGCACTTAGTCACGCAGCTACGCTCAACGAAGGTTATGCTGGGCTGGCTGCTCAACATCAAACGCGAGACTCATAGGGGCATACGAAACCACAAATCTGGACAGGAATACGTTCTGAGATGGACATTGGGAGGGGGGGGGGGAAGGGTGAAATTTGAAAAGATACCCGCTAGCTTTCAAGCGGGCTGCCGCATTAAGGCTGAAAACCGAGCTCGAAAAATTGCGCTGCTGGCGTCAATGACGGCAGAAGACAAAGCACGTTTCAACCGAGACAACGCCGATTGGTTTGAAAAAATAGCTGCGGATTTTGGCGGCTACACCTCAAAGCGATGAACGGGTTTTCCAGGTGACCGACCTTTCCCAACATGTAAGGCAGTTGATCCAACCTTTGAATCAAATGCCATGTGGTACAGGCCATCTTTAGAAACCATCACGTGGCGTGGATGTGTTCGCATATGTGCTCAAGGATGAGCTTGTATCAGAGCTCGCTGACGCAAAACTGAGCCGAAGATTACATTTTTGTCAGTTTCAAATTTCACAGTCATTCGATATGGGAACGCTGCAAGCGCAGCGCATTGAAGACAACCGATGCGGAACTTAAGCTCATCGCCAAAGCCGCAATCATTGGCGACAATAGCCAACCGGTGAAAGGATAAAGCACGCCTGCCGCGATTGGGATGCTTAGTCCGTTGTACAAAAACGCTAGTAGTAGATTCTGGCGCATGTTTCCTACCGTCTTGACCGACAAGGCGCGCGCTCGCAAAATCCCCATAAGGTCTCCTTTTACTAGCGTTACCTGTGCGCTGCTCATCGCCACGTCCGTCCCTGTCCCCATGGCTATGCCGACGTCCGCTCTGGCTAGAGCAGGCGCGTCGTTGATGCCATCCCCGGCCATGGCCACAAATTGGCCTTCGTTCTGTAAGCGCGACGCAAGCTGCTCCTTGTCCTGAGGTTTGACTTCGCCATATACCTCGTCGATGCCCAAGTCCTCCGCGACTGCTTTCGCTGTAGTCAGTCCATCCCCGGTCGCCATGATTACTCTGATGCCCTCTTCATGTAGCCGAGACACTGCTTCCTTGGAGGTCGGCTTGATTGGGTCAGAGACCGCCAACACCCCGGCGAGCCGGTCATCGACTGCCAGGAACATGACGCTGCTGCCGCGTTGGCGGAGCGCTTCTGCTTTGCCCTTCAGCGGAGCGACGTCGATACCCGCCTCTTCCATCAAAGCGGTATTACCCAGCTGTAGCTGGCGACCCTCGACTTGACCGCGAACGCCGATGCCTGAACCTGATTCGAAGGTATCCGGCTTGGTTAGTACAATACCTTCAGACCGGGCATGGTCAACGATTGCGTGAGCCAGCGGGTGTTCGCTTCCCTGATCCAGGCTCGCTGCCAACCGAAGCACCTCCTCCGAATTGAACGACCCGAAGCCTTCAGAGGACTCGAAGACTGGACGACCTTCAGTCAGAGTCCCGGTCTTGTCTACGATCAAGGTTGTCACCTTTTTGAAGTTCTCGATCGCGGCCGCATCCCGGAACAACACTCCGCTGCCAGCAGCTTTGCCGGTGGCAACCATGATAGACATGGGTGTGGCCAATCCCAGAGCGCAAGGGCAAGCGATAATCAGCACCGCTACGGCATTGATCAAGCCATATACCCATCCAGGCTCAGGACCGAGAAAGCCCCAGACGAAAAATGTCGTAATAGCGATTCCCACCACGACCATTACGAAGTAACCAGCGACCACGTCGGCCATCCGCTGCATAGGGGCTTTGGAGCGCTGCGCATTGGCAACCATCTGCACGATCTGCGACAGCATCGTATCTGAGCCAACGCGGGTTGCCTCGATGACCAGGGCGCCATGCGTGTTCAGCGTGGCTCCAATAGCGTTGTCCCCCGGCCTTTTGGTGACAGGTACCGGTTCTCCTGTGAGCATCGACTCGTCGACGGCGCTTTCCCCTTCTGCGACGAGGCCATCCACAGGGACTTTCTCACCGGGGCGAACTGTTTCAGTACCGGCAACGATGATGTGATCCAGAACGCGGATATCTACAGATCCCATAGCCTGAACCAATCGATGAGTCAGCCGTTTATCGGCTTCACTGGGTGAAGGCGAGCCACTGGGGTGATTGTGGGAAAAGATCACTGCGGCGGCGTTAACACGCAACGCTTCCTTGACCACCTCCCTTGGATACACCACAGCCTGATCAATCGTGCCCCGGAATAACTCGATACAAGTAATCAAGCGATGCTGATTATCGAGAAATAGGGCAACGAATACTTCGTGCTCATAGTTGACCATCTGCACCCAAAGATAGTCTTTGACGGCTCCGGGGGTGGTGAAGGCTGTTCCGCGGTGGAACTTTTTCTGCATTGCATCCCGAGCAGCCTCGAATACCTCATCCATGGTTGCCGGGGCGTAATGTCCCTGCGAATTTTTTACCAACAACTGATTTGAAAGCATGCTGATTCTCCAAACAAAAAAAGGGGAGAATCACCACGCCCGCCGGGAGTGAGATTGCTCCCCGATGGGTTTGAGTGTATTGAATATGAAAGGGCGGTTGCTCTGCCCTGAAATCAGGCTACCTCTTGCTCCTGTTCAGGCATGGCAGTGACCGCTTTGGCCTGGTAGACCATCTTGCCGTTTATCTTGATCCAGCCGATATACAGCAGTCGACCTTTCAGTGAAACACCGGCCTGACCCTGCTTGGGGCCATTCTGGTAGGTAAAAACATCCGGCCAGATGTCACCAATCCGGAAGCCAACCAGAACCTTCATTTCAGCATCTACCGCTTGTTGGCAACGACGAATCTGCTTTTCAGCCTCTTCGCCGACAACATTGCAATCAACGTAGGTGTACTCGACAGCATCAGTCGCCCCCTTCAGAGCGGCGACGGTCACAGCCATGAAAGGTTTTCCCTTGCGCGGAGTCACCTCCCGCAGGCGATTGAGGTAACCGATACCAGTGGTGTGAAGGTCAAAGTATTTGGTTTCTGAGGTTTGAGTAGCGCTCATGGCAATTCTCCGATTTCTAAACGTACTGGAAAGCGGAGACGGCTTTTCCCGGCAGGGAGAGCGTCCCCGCAGGTGGGTACAGCGGTTTTAGGTCAGGCGATGAAGCTGATTAGCAGGGGCATTCAGCACGG
>NZ_JACGWE010000024.1:0-44324 GCF_014077575.1 Pseudomonas sp. 5Ae-yellow
AGCAACGCGGCATCGTGCTTGAACTCAGTTGAAAACGTACGACGTTGTCTTGTCATGGAACACCTCAGCTATGGCGGTAAATTTACCACCCATTTCGGTGTCCGGGATTAGTAGACCACTACATTGTGTGCTCAGCCCGAAGGCCGCACTGGTTTTGCTTCTAGCTTCTAGCTTCCAGCTTAAAGCTAACTCCCACCCAAACCCGCTTAGCTGTTACTCCAGCGCCGGTAGTTGTGTGCTCAGCCCGAAGGCCGCACTGGTTTTGCTTCCAGCTTCAGGCTTCAAGCTTCAAGCTAACTCCCACCCAAACCCGCTTAGCTGTTACTCCAGAGCCGGTAGTTGTGTGCTCAGCCCGCAGGCCGCGCTGGTTTTGCTTCCAGCTTCTAGCTTCCAGCCCCGAGCTAGCTCAACTAAAGCTTGACTAGCTAATCCCGGCCATCATCCTGTTAACGCTTGCAGCTTGCAGCTTGCAGCTTGCAGCTTGCAGCTTGCAGCTTGCAGCTTGCAGCTCGCGAGCTTGCTCGCGTGTTTATCAGGCTGTTCAAACCTAGTCAAGCATGGTAAAACCGTGTAAAACGAAGCTACTCGCTTGATAAAAAAGGGAAAACCATGACAAAGTCGGAGTTGATCGAGCGCATTGTCGAGCAACAGGGGCAGTTGTCGGCAAAGGACGTTGAGCTTGCGATCAAAACCATGCTGGAGCATATGTCACAGGCACTTGCTACCGGGGAGCGTATTGAGATTCGGGGGTTTGGCAGCTTTTCATTGCACTATCGTGCACCGCGGGTGGGGCGTAACCCGAAAACCGGTGATGCGGTTGAGCTGGAAGGTAAGTTCGTACCGCACTTCAAGCCTGGCAAAGAGTTGCGTGACCGGGTTAACGAGTCGCTGGAAAACAGCTGATCCGGTGTATTAGTCTCGCTGGCCTGCGTTATACTTCGTCCTACACAAATGGATGCGGAGTAGTGTTGCATGCTATGGCTAAAGCGCGCGTTGCTGATCGTTATATTGCTGCTGGTGGCACTGGCGACAATGGACTTCATGCTGGAAAACCAGCAAACCACTACACTGCAATTCCTGGAAATTCAGTCGCCTGAATTGCCCCTGTCTATCTACATCGTTTTTTCCTTTATCCTCGGTAGTATCCTCGGCGTCTTCATTGGCTGGCTGATCACCACTCGGCTGCGTTTGAAGCTGATGATGCAAAGCAACGAGTTGAATCGTTACCGCAAAGAAGTCGATAAGCTGCGCACCCAAGCTGTCAAAGGCTGATCATATGCAGGAACTGTTGTTCCTCGCCTTGTTTGTGGCGGCGTTGGCTATCGGCTGGTTTCTCGGTAGGCGTGAAGCTATCAAGGTCGGCTTTATGTTGCAGCCACACGGAAGCGCGATAGACCGCCATTATTTTATCGGTCTCAATTACCTCCTGAACGAGCAGCCTGACGAGGCTATCGAAACCTTTATCCGCGCCTTGGAAGTCAATCCGGAAACGGTAGAGACCCATATCGCTATCGGTAAGCTGTTTTGTCAGCGTGGTGATGTGGAGCGGGCGATCAAGGTACACCAGAACCTGCTGGCTCGGCCCAATCTAACCGCTCAGCAAGCAGACCGGGTGCAGCTTGAGCTGGCCCGTGACTACCTGGCTGTTGGCATGCATAACCGTGCTGAACGCCTTCTTGATGAGCTGGGTGGCTCTTCATCGGGTCTGCGAGGTGAAGCCCTGGGTGATCTGGTTACTGTCTACGAGCAGCAGCGTGAGTGGTCACAGGCTATCGAGATCGGTGTGCGCCTGTTACGCGAGCGGCCCGGTTTTGCAGTAACTCAGGCCCATTATTACTGCGAGATTGCCGGGGACGCGCTGCAGCGCGGCGATATAAGCGGCGCCCAGCGGTATTTGCAGTCAGCATTGAAGGTGGACTCGGCCAATACTCGGGCCATGTTGATGCTGGCTGAACTGGAAGCACGGCAAGGTAATACACGTGCTCTACTTAAATTGTTGCAGCGGGTAGCCATCGAGTCACCAGACTTTGTTCCGCAAATCTTGCCGCTGGCCAGGCGCTGCGCCGATAATGGCGACCTTGATCTTGCGGCCTATCTGGACAAGGTGCTTGAGCGCGCTGAACCGCCGATGCTGGAGACAGTGTTGGCGCGTAGCGAGCAGCTTGCGCTGCAAGAGGGGCCTGCCAGTGCGCAACGCTTTCTTATGGTGTGGGTGCAACAACAACCCTCTATTGGTGGCGTGCTTGGGTTAGTAAAGCTGCAGTTAAAAGGCGCTGAGTCGATAGAACAGGGCGATCTGCAGGTGTTGGAGAGCCTATTGGCATCGTTACAGCAGCAGCGCCCTCGTTACCGCTGCGAGTCATGCGGTTTTGCCGGTCAAAAGCTGTATTGGCAGTGTCCAACTTGTCATGGTTGGTCTACGATCCAGCCATTGAAGGGCTACGAGGCCGTTTAAGTTTTAATGTGTGATTGTTGAAAACAGGATGGAATGTATGTCGAGCACTAGCCCTATCATCGTCGCGCTGGATTTTCCTGATGCGCCTGCAGCGATGCGCATGGCCGACCAGTTGGATCCGGCTCGCTGTCGGGTCAAGGTGGGTAAGGAGTTGTTTACCAGTAGCGGGCCAGCCGTAGTTGAAGCGCTGCAGTACAAGGGCTTTGAAGTGTTTCTTGATCTCAAGTTTCATGACATTCCCAACACCACAGCCAGCGCGGTTCAGGCTGCTGCAGAGCTGGGTGTATGGATGGTGAACGTGCACGCCGGCGGTGGCAGACGGATGATGGAAGCCTGCCGCGATATTCTGGAGCGGCGCAGTAATCGTCCTTTGTTGACGGCGGTGACCATTCTGACCAGTCTGGAGCAGGAAGACTTGCAGGAAGTAGGCATAGATATTGAGCCTATGGTGCAGGTGCAGCGTCTGGCACGGTTGACCCAGGAGTGCGGACTGGACGGTGTGGTTTGTTCGGCGCGCGAGGCCAAGGCATTGCGCAATGCGCTAGGTGACAACTTCCTGCTGGTTACTCCGGGTATTCGACCTGCGGAAAGCAGTGCAGACGATCAGAAACGCATCGTCACGCCATCACAGGCGCTGGAGAACGGGAGTAGCTATCTCGTGGTGGGAAGGCCAATCACCAAGGCGGAAAAGCCGGAGCAGGCGCTGGAGGCTATCCTGGCTACGCTTTGAGTCGCCACTAGTCAGTCAGCCAATAAAAAACGCCGCATCATGCGGCGTTTTTTATTGGCTCAGAGAAGGCCTAAAGCGGTATTACTCACCAATCTGTGATTGCTGGTAGTTCTCCAGACCGACCTTGTCGATCAGGTTAAGCTGGGTTTCCAGCCAGTCTACATGCTCTTCTTCTGATTCGAGGATGTCCTCAAGCAGTTCGCGGCTGCCGTAGTCACCTGCCTCTTCGCAGTAAGCGATAGCGTTCTTGAGGTCGGGGATGCCTTTCATTTCCAGCTTGAGGTCGCATTCCAGTATTTCGCGGGTGTTTTCACCGATCATCAAGCGCCCCAAATCCTGCAGGTTCGGCAGGCCTTCGAGAAACAGAATGCGTTTGATGAGCACATCTGCATGCTTCATCTCATCGATTGATTCGTGGTACTCGTGTTCGCCAAGCTTGTTCAATCCCCAGTCCTGCAGCATGCGTGCGTGCAGAAAATACTGATTGATAGCGACCAGTTCATTGGCAAGGATGGTATTGAGATGCTGGATGACTTTCTTGTCGCCTTTCATGCGTTGGGCCCTCGAAAACAGTTAGTTCTCAAGTGTGGTCCGCCGGCTGACTTCTGTCAAATATAAGTGTTTGAAAAGAAAGGGATTAAAAATGATTATCAGTCTGTATTGGCAGCGCTGGATCAGGCTGCGACAAATTGCGCATTGGGTAGCGCGCCCGCCTGATTGCTGGTCATGCTTTCCAGCAGAATGGACTTGCAGTCACGTGCGCACTTACCGCATTGGGTAGCCACATCCAGGTCGGCACGAAGGTCGCGCATGGAACAGGCACCCTGGTTAATGGCGTCCTTGATCTGGTTGTCAGTAATACCCTTGCAGAGGCAAACGTACATGCAGGCTCTCCAATCAATCAATGGTTTTAGCAGCTGATGGGTTGCATCGTAATGCTAATGAGAATGATTGTCAAAGTATATGGTCGTCTTATTTTCCCTGGCTGCAGTCGAGTGCCTGAAGGTCCTCCTGCAGCGCATTGAGTCGTGAGACAAAGTGCGCTTGCTGTTCTGCCGTTGAGGCTCGCATGACCTGTACCATTAACTGAATCAGAGCCTGTTTTGAGCGTGGTTCCTGCTCGCGGTAGGCGGGGGACTGTAATGCTCGGTAGTCGACCAGCAGCTGATAAATCCGCTGGCTGAAATCGCTTTGCTGCCGCGTAGGCAACTCCTGAATCAGGAGCCCTTGCCAAGCGCGACGGTTATCGAGCCATATTTTATTATTGCCATCACGATTAGCCGCCCATCGTTCAATGGCTGCGGACTGAGATGCATTGAGTCCTCCCAGCCAGGTTTCCAGCTGGTCGCTGACCTTGTCTACGCTTTCGGCCCGTCGTTCTTCTGCTGGTGGGTAAACCAGCTCTGCATATTTTTCGTCCAGCTCCCTGGCCATATTTTGGCTGAGTTCCTGCACCTGCTGGTGATCCAGGCGGCGCAGTAAGCCGCTCATAAGGGGCGCTGAGCGTGCCAGCAAGCGGTCGGCTGCCTCCTGTGCGCGGCGGGCATCGGCTTCAAGTAGCGCTGCATCCAGCTGTGGGCTGAGCAAATGATTACCGGCTATCGTCAAGGCCTCCCGGTAGCGTGGTATTTCCTGCTGGCAATGCCATTGCAGAGCAACATCAAGTTGATTATCGAACCAGGCTTGTTGCTCGCCATTAAGATCGACCAGTTGATTGACCTTGCGGCTGATCAGCCAGTCGAGGTTTCGATACGCCAGCTGTGTAGCGCTGCAGCCGTTGAGAACAGCAAGGCACAACAAGATAGTTGCTACTCGAAGTAGAGTGGCGTTTTGGCGCTGATGGCTATCTCGCTGTGGTTTCATCAGCGTCCCGTCAGTTGAGTATGCCGTTGATCACGGCCTCGATGAGGCCGGTGGCAGATCGTACCAGCACAGCGTTGTCACCAACCTGTCGCCAATCATAGCCGCTGTAGCTGGGTAACAGCCGGTTCAGTCGTGGATCAAGTCGTTTGGCGATACCGGGTGGCAGCGCTTTACCCCGTTCCAGGTTTCTTTGGATTCCTGGTGGCAGTCTATCTACCTGGCCAGCGTACCGGCTGTTGTCACGGAAAATATCACGAATCAACTGGCTGTCGATGTTGATGCGCGTGTCTGCTTGACTGCGTGGGTCCGGTTGGTGGCCCTGACCTGTCTCGTTGTGTGGTTTGGCTTGCAGCGCGGGCGCCAGTGTCAGCATTGCCATGCTGGCGGCAATTATCAGGTGTCTGGATGTCTTCATCGCTGGGTGCTCCTGCACTGTATTGATTATTGACGTTATCAGTACTTGGAGTGACCTGCCGCGCGTAGGTTCAACGGCTGGCGGAGCTTGGCTGACGCACGGTGAGCATCCACAGCAGGCTCCAGACCAGCGCGACAGCACCAAGCCAAAGGGTATCTGGTAGTTGACCGCCCATGTCTAACCAGAGCCTGGCAAACCAGGGCGCGAGCAGCTGAGTCAGGCCGTATAGCGCAATCAACGCCGCCGACAACCTGGGGCCCTGATTGGGTTGCAGGGACCGCCCCAGGAGCTGGGTCAGTAACACCGCACCGAGGAAACTACTGCCCATCAGTAATGCGCAAAGCGGAAGGCCGATAGCTGAAGGTAGCAGGAGCGCGGCAAACACGCTGATGCCTTGTATCGCGTAGTTGCTGATCAGTGCGTTGCGGTCACCCATGAGCTGACCTAGCTTGTTCCAGACCCAGGCTGAGGGCAGGGTGGCGAAAGCCAGAATCAGCCAGCTTTGGGTGACCAGAGGGTGCTGGCTGCCCAGCTGCAAGCTGGCAATCAGTGGCAGAAAGGTCATCGGCAGGATGTAGCCCAGGCCAGCACCCGCATAGGCGAGGAAAAGCGGCCTGCTGTGACGATCAAATAATGGACGTTTGGCTATCGTCTGCTGCTGGTGTTCGGGGGGCAGGGCCATACCCGATAGTACCCAGGCTCCCCATACGGCGAGCGGCAAGCTCAGCAGTGCCGCTGGCCACCAACGGGTTGCTGCATGCAGGTCCAGGGCGGGTGGATTGGCTAGTACTCCGGATAGAACCAGTCCGCAACCGACGCCAAGATAGGCAAGACCACTGAGCGCAAGGCGCAGGCGGGCGGCGAGCCATTCCATCAGCAGGGCGGGCACCATAACAAAGACCATGCCGTTACTCAGGCCATTTAACAGACGCATGGCGAGAAGGCTGGCGTACTCATTACTTTGGGTCAGGCCGAGCAGGGTGAGGCAGTGCAGGCCCAGAGCTGCGGGTATGGCTATGCGCAATTGCTGCGGGCTATGCCAACGAATGGCTGCCAGCGCGCCCAGTAGATAGCCGACGTAGTTCCAGCTAGCCAGGTCTGCGGCCTGCGCGACCGTGAGTTGGCCGTCGGCAACCAGCAGTGGCAGCAGCGGAGTGTAGATAAAACGACCGAGCCCATGCACGACCAGCAGTAGGCAGGCAGCAGCGACAACGGCGGTACTCGGTGCTGGTTGAGATCTTGGCATGGGTGGGCCCGGTTAGCGGTAAAGGCTCTATTGGATAAGCGTGGGCACACTACACGCTGACTAAGCGGTTATCCAATAATGTATATGAATGTTGCATGCTAGCGGAGCTGATTTTGGTGTTTTGGTGTCGATAATGCCGCCTTTTTCAGTGAAAGTGCTGCTATATGTCTGTTTTTTGTACCAAGTGAGAGGGTGTAAGCGTTATCGGGAAGGCGTAGTCGCCGCCAACTCTGCTTGTTTGACGGCTGCTCAGCCGACAAAGCTTGATATAGAGTAGACAGGCGTACACAGCACAGGAAGCTGGGCACGCGATGAGACAACAATGACAAAAAAGCGGCCATCAGGCACGCAAGGTTCTCTCCAGGAGATAGGCATGTCCGCATCCGGCGTTTTGAAGCGCTCCACTATTCTTATCCACGGTTCAATTGGTATGCCGTTGGCCATCATTGGTTACCCTCTGGTGGTTTACCTTCCTCCGTTCTATGCCCAGGAAGTAGGCCTGAATATGGCGCTCATGGCGCTGGTTCTGGTCTTTGCACGCATCACCGATGTGGTCACGGACCCCTTGATTGGTACGCTCAGTGATCGCTGGCAAACCCGCATCGGTCGCCGTAAGCCCTGGTTGATCATGGGCGTTCCGCTCATGCTGATTGGCACCATCATGATTTTCATGCCGCCTGACGGCGTGGGCATTGCTCACCTGTTGGGCTGGACGGTGCTCATGTATCTGGGTTGGACGATGGTGACCTTGCCTTATGGCGCCTGGGGAGCCGAGTTATCCAGCCTTTATCACCAGCGCAGCCGGGTGGTTGCCTCGCGTGAAGGCTTCGTGCTGATTGGCCTGTTTCTGGCCGCGTTGGCGCCAGCCATAGTGCAGGCTTTGGGTGCGCGCTATCAGGCAGGGCACACCGACGGCTTTTTAATGGAGTCTGCGGTCTGGTTGTTTGGTCGGGATGGTGAACTGGGTATCGGGTACGGCCCCATACTGGCGGTCATGGCGTGGTTGATGATCATTCTGTTGCCGCTAACGGTTTTACTCGTGGTTGCGCGGGTCAAGGAAGCACCGCCGCAATCTATACAGCGCACGGAGTGGAAGAAAGGTTTGCGCGTGTTGCGCAACAACGGCCCCTTTAAACGCATGATTCTGATGCTGCTGATCGTGGTAACCGGGGAGTCGTTCCGTAATGCGCTCTCGGTGTTTTTTATGCAGCACATTATTCAGATTCAGGCGCAGATAGGTTTGATGTATCTGCTGTATTTTGGCGTCGGTATTCTTGGTATTCCCTTCTGGCTTTACTTGGGTAAGCGCATTGGTAAGCACCGCGCGTTTTGTGTGGCGCTGGGCGTGTCCAGTGCCAGTATTCTCGGCATGTTCTTTCTGCAAGCCGGGCAGCTCACCGCCTTTGCGCTGATGTTCTGCGTCAAAGGGTTCTGTTTTGCGGCCTTCCAGTTTTTACCGTTATCGATGCTGGCGGATATCGTTGACCTCGATACCGCGCGTAGCAAGGAGCACCGTACCGGACTGTTTTTTGCGATCTCAGGTATGGCGCAAAAGATGGCAATGGCGCTCGGGCTGGGTTTGTCGTTGGGCCTACTGGCAGTGGTAGGGTTTGACGCCAAAATGGTTGAGCATAGCGCCAGCCAGTTAATGTCGTTGCGCGTGCTCTATATTCTTGGGCCGGTGCTGCTCTACATGGCCGCGTTTGCGATCGCCTGGAAGTACCCGCTGACAGCTGCGCGCCAGGAGCGGATTCATCAGTGGGTCGAGCGGCGCAAGGTGCGTTTGGCTATCGCTCGTTGATTGTCAGGCGGCTGTGGTAAACAGCCGCCTTTTAGTCTTCGGAGCTTTGCGCAGCGTGCCAGGTTTCTCGATTTTGCGGTGAAATGCATCGTGTTGCTTCCGCTTTAAGCGTTTCCTTGGGTATGCTGGCGTCCTTATTTGTTCTGATGTTTTATATAAGGAAACACCGGCCCATGGCTGAGCACTCGCAATTTCGTTTGTTGGGCAGCAAGCGCTTCTTACCCTTCTTTCTCAGCCAGTTGCTGGGTGCCTTCAACGACAACCTGTTCAAGCAGGCACTGATTCTCGCGATTCTGTTCAAGCTCAGTTTTTCGGCTGACAGCGATTTGCTGATTAACCTCAGTGCCATGTTGTTCGTGCTTCCTTTCTTCCTCTTTTCCGCGTTGGGCGGTCAATTTGGTGAAAAGTACCGCAAAGACCTGTTGATCCGCCGCATCAAGCTGGGCGAAGTAGGCATCATGCTGTTGGGCGCATTCAGCCTGTGGCAGGGCAATCTGCCGTTGATGCTGGTGGTGCTATTCGCCATGGGTACCCAATCGGCGCTATTTGGCCCGGTTAAATACTCCATTCTGCCGCAACACCTGCACGAAGATGAGCTGATTGGTGGCAACGCGCTGGTTGAGATGGGCACCTTTTTGGCGATTCTCGGCGGTACGCTGTACGCCGGGCTACTAATGTCTGGCGTTGCCTGGGCACATTGGGTGGGTGGTTCTGTGGTGTTGGTCGCTGTGCTGGGCTACCTGTTTAGCCGACGTATTCCGCAAGCGCCAGCGGCCTTGCCCGACCTGCAGCTGGACTGGAATGTTTTTCGCCAATCCTGGGCGATTCTGCGCCTGGGCCTGGTCAAGCAAGTGCCTTCAGTATCACGCTCAATTCTGGGTAACTCCTGGTTCTGGTTTCTCGGCGCTACTTACCTCACCCAGATACCGGCCTACGCCAAAGAGCTTTTATTCGGCGATGAAAGCGTGGTTACGCTGATTTTAACGGTGTTTTCTGTAGGCATCGCTTTAGGCTCCATGCTGTGCGAACGGCTGTCAGGGCACAAGGTTGAGATAGGTTTGGTGCCGTTTGGCTCCATGGGGCTGTCGATCTTTGGTTTGCTGTTGTGGTGGGTCTCAGGCTCGGTAGTGCCAGGCGATCTTGCCTATACCTGGACCGAGCTGTTGGTGCAGCCTGCGGCCTGGCTGGCGATGGGCAGTATTCTGGGGCTGGGTATCTTCGGCGGTTTCTATATCGTGCCGCTGTATGCCTTGATCCAATCGCGTACCCATGAGGACGAACGCGCCCGAGTGATTGCTGCCAACAATATTCTCAACGCGCTGCTCATGGTCTGTTCTGCCATTCTCTCGATTGTCTTGCTGGGTGTTGCCGGATTCAGTATCCCGCAGGTGTTTCTCACCATTTCGCTACTCAACATCCTGGTTAATCTCTACATCTTTAGTGTGGTGCCCGAATTCACCATGCGCTTTCTGGTCTGGTTGCTGGGTCACTCAATGTATCGAGTTGAGCATGTCAATCTGCAAGCCATTCCTGACGAGGGCGCCTGTGTGCTGGTGTGTAACCACGTATCCTTTGTCGACGCGTTGCTGATTGGCGGTGCGGTTCGTCGGCCGGTGCGGTTTGTCATGTACTACAAGATTTATCGTCTGCCGGTACTGAATTTTATCTTCCGCACCGCCGGTACCGTGCCTATTGCCGGCCGACAGGAAGACGAAGCGATTTACGAGGACGCATTCAAGCGTATAGACGCGTATCTGCAGGCAGGGGAGGTGGTCTGTATTTTCCCCGAAGGTAAGCTCAGCGCAGACGGTGAAATGAACGAATTTCGTGCCGGGATCAGTCGGATCCTTGACAGTAACCCGGTACCGGTTATTCCGATGGCGTTGCAGGGGTTATGGGGTAGTTTTTTCAGCCGCGATCCGCATAAGGGGTTTTTCCGCCGCTTCTGGTCGCGGGTAGGGTTGGCTGCGGGAGAACCAGTGGCTCCAGATCAGGCTGCTCCTGCATTGTTGCAGGAGCGGGTACAGGCTCTGCGCGGCGATCGGCGCTAGGGTCTGTTACATGGCCTTGAACTGAACGGGTAGTGCGTGCGCCGCTATTACTCGGCGGCTTTCGCTGCAACAGCAGGTTTGGCTGCTGGCTTGCCGGCACGGGGTGAGCTATAGGTCTGACCGCTTTTGCCATTGGGGATTTGCTGGATCTCGCCGCCGGAAGACAGAAAAGCTTCAATCTGGTTGTCGATCGACTTGCTGGTAGCAACGGCCGCATCGGCTTTGCGCTTGGATGTAGTCGTTTTCGGTGCGGCTGTTTTTGGGGCGGTAGCTTTGGCGGTCATGTGGAGCCTGTGTTGTTAGCGAGTAGTCGGCCAGTTTACTCCTTTTTTTAGTTATTTGCTTAACTTTCTCTTGACCTCGGCGTGGAGAGGCTTTAGTGGATTGGGTTTTGACGCGGTGTTAATACCCTCTTGAGCCCTTGAGGTGCGCTCAATTATGGCGCGCTGTCCAGTAATGCTTTTGGATGATGGTTAGGTCCGCTGCCAGCAAACCAGGATGCTCTGCACAACGGTCATCAATTGCTGCCTGGAAGAGAAGTGTCTGCAATTATCACTGCAAGGCACCCAAGGGGCGGGGTAAAGCTGCTCCTTGGGATTGCCTGAACGCAAGCGATGATGGCTAGCGGTCGCTAGGCTGGCAGGTAAAGCCAGCAGAGTCAGGGCGATGAGTTAGTGCTGATGCCCGCCAGCGCCATGCGCATGACCATGCGCCATTTCATCGTCAGTGGCCGCACGTACATCCAGAATGTCGATGGTGAAGGTCAGCTCACGACCAGCCAATGGATGATTACCATCCACGACTACCTGCGAGAGGCCAGGCTTTACGACGGTCACCTGGCGCGGCCCCTGTTCGGTTTGCAGTATGGCAATCATGCCCGGCTTCCACTTTTTGGCGCCCTGTAGTCGTTTCGCCTGCACTTTCTGAATGGCGTTGTCACGGGGCTGACCGTAGGCTTTTTCTGGCGGAATAGTAACGCTGAAGCTATCGCCGGCGCTGCGACCTTCTAGCGCCTCAGTCAGGCCGTCAATCAAGCCAGCCTGGCCATGCAGATACAGGACCGGGTCCTGCTTGCGGGAGCTTTCAATCTGGCCGTTAGCATCGGCAAGATCGTAGTGAAACTGAACAACGGTTTTATCGGCTATTTGCATCGAGGTAATCCACAGAGACTGAGTAATGAAAGAGCTGCATTATCCAGCCTCAATGGATAGATTGCCATGCTCTGTTTACTCGCCCCACAACTCTTCCAGGCGCGCATCGCGCCCACAGGTCGTGCGGTAGAAGTTATAGCGCAGCGGGTTCTTATGGTAGTAATCCTGATGATAGTCCTCGGCGGCATAGAAGGGCTGGCGCGGCAGGATTTCAGTCACAATGGGGTCATCGAAGCGGCCGGAATCGGCCAGCTTCTGGCGCGATGCTTCCAGTAACGCTTGCTGCTGCTCGTCGGCATAATAGATCGCGCTGCGGTACTGCGGCCCGCTATCGCAGAACTGAGCGTTAGCGGTTACCGGGTCAATAGTCGGCCAGAAAGCCTCCACCAGTTTGGCGTAGCTGGTTTTGCTCGGATCATAAAATACCGCGACCGACTCAATATGCCCTGTGTCGCCGGAAGATACCTGATTGTAGTGCGCCGTCTCGGAAGAGCCGCCGGTATAGCCGGAAATGGTTTCAACCACACCGGGTACCTTGTCGAAGTCGGACTCGGTGCACCAGAAGCAGCCGCCAGCAAATACCGCCATTTCGGTGCCTTCCGGACCCTGCGTCAGGGGTTCAGCGGCTTGCAACAATGGCGACAGCAAAAGGGCCGCGCCCAGCATCAATTGTTTTTTCATGCATCACCTCGTAGCGCAGGAAGTTGGTCGCCTTTGGCGACAAAGCGCAGAGCCACCCCGTTGTTGCACCAGCGCTCGCCGCGTGGCTCAGGGCCGTCGTTGAAAACATGTCCCTGGTGACCGCCGCACCGGCCGCAGTGGTATTCGGTTCGTGGCCAGATCAGTGCGTAATCTGCCTTGGTCCCCATGTGCCCTTCAATCGGCTGGGTAAAGCTGGGCCAACCGGTGCCACTATCAAACTTGGCGCTGGAGTCGAATAGCGGCAAGTAGCAGGCGGCGCATACGTAGGTGCCGTCATCGTAGAGTTTGTCGAGTGGGCTGCTGTGTGGACGCTCGGTATCCTCTTCAAATAGCACGTCGTACGCCTCGCTGGACACCTTGTCGCGCCAGTAATCATGTTCGTGGGTCAGTGGCGTCACGCTCAGGCTGGCATCCTTTTCAACAGCCATGGCTAGCTGGCTGCGCGCCAACAGGGGAATGGCGGGGGCCAGGATCAGCCCGCTTAATAATGTTCTGCGTTTCATGTGGCGATACCTTTACTGATTGAAGCCGTGGCTTATAAACATCTGACGCCCAACGGGCTTATTTGTTACAGCTGGCGGCGCAATTGGGTGTTGAGCAAAAAATGAAGCTGTTTTGCTCTGAGTCAGCTTGGCTAACTGTAGCGCGCAGGATAGAGTTTGTTGTCTGCCAAATAATAGTAAGGAATAACAACAATGTTGAGCATTAAAGATCGTTTTCTCCGCGCAGGGGCTACGGGAGTCCTGCTGGGAGGCTTAATCGCGTCAAATACTGCACTGGCAGCCGAGGCGGCAATACCGCAGCAGCGGCTAGATGCTTTTGCTCAGGCTATGCAAGCGCAGGTTGAGCAGGGCAAGATAGGGGGTATTGCGACCCTGGTCTACCAGAACGGTGAAATAGTTCAGCGCGGCGAGTACGGCTTTCAGGATGTCGCCGCCGAGAAGCCATTAGCCGCCGACTCACTCTACAAGATTTTCTCGCTGACCAAACTGGTCACGGGTACCGGCTTGTTACATCTTTATGATCAAGGCAAGTTCCAGCTGGATGATCCCGTCGGTAAATACCTGCCGCAGCTGCAGGACTTGCAGGTGGCGGTAGCCGAGGGGCCGGACGGCTTTCCTGTAACCGAGCCGGCTCAGCATCCCATCACTATTCGCGAGCTGATGACCCATACCGCGGGCTTCACCTATGGGCGTTTCTCCGAGTCGCAGGTCGACAAGTTGTACGTCGAGGCGAATATTCAAGATCCCGACACGACGCTCGCGGTGATGATGGACAAGCTTGCGCACATCCCGTTGCGCCAGCAACCGGGCACCCTTTGGCATTACAGTATCGCGGTGGATATCCAGGCCAGGCTTATTGAAGTGCTGTCGGGCATGCCGTTCGATGCTTATCTCAAGCAACAGGTATTTGAACCCCTGCAGATGACCGATACTGACTTCTATGCGCCGCCGGAAAAGGCTGAGCGACTGGCGGTATCCTACATGCCGCAAGAGGATGGTTCACTCAAGCCATTGCCGAATGATTTCTTTCTTAGCCAACACAGCTTCCTCAATGGCGGTGGCGGTTTGATCTCCAGCACCGATGATTACCTGCGTTTCGCGCGCATGTTACTGAATGAGGGTGAGCTGGATGGCAAGCGCATACTCAAGGCTGAGACCGTGCGGTTGATGCGTCAGAATCAGTTGCCTGCCGGTGTTGATGACATAGGTCCATTCTTTCCTGGTAATCAGTTTGGTCTCAATGTCGCCGTTGTGAACGACTCGCAAGCAGCAGGTTATCTGCCTGAGGGTACGTTTTGGTGGTGGGGTATTCAGGGGGCATGGGCCTGGATTGATCCGACCAATGAAACCATCGTCCTGGGTATGATGCAGAACACCGACTATCGTCTGTCGCGGCTGATCCACAACATCGCCAGTCGTGCTCTGTACGCCCCGGTTGAGTGAGCCAGTAGCCCTTTAGCTATCGGCTTGGCTGTCTGTATCGCCGCAATGTGGCGAGCCGTCAAAGAGGAGTGCGTAAGTGCTCCTCTTTGCTGAGTGAGGGTAGCAGTGCGATGGATCGATCTCTGCAGGCGAGCGCCTCCCTACAGGCTTCGCCTTGATGGTAAAGCAGCTTGGCAGTTAGTGGTTTTAAAACGCGATTGTTAGGGGGCGCGGGTCGCTTAAGTGCTGGCGTTACCCGCGCCCAGTACCTGCTCCAGTGGTAGTTGCGCATGCAGGTTTACGCTGCCCTGGGCGGCAAATAACACCAGGTGATCTGCTGCAACCCGAATCCCCAAAGTGTCGCCAATCTGGTGGTCCGCGTGACTAGGGAACAGCGCTTCCAGCGCGCTGCCGGTAGGCAGTTGCAGGCTGTAGAGAATATTGGCGCCGAGAAAGGTTTTACCCACGATGCATGCCTGCAATGGGCTATGGGGATCGCCAACCACGTCATCCGGTCGCAGCAGCACGTCTACCGCACTGCCCACCGGCAGCGAGTAGGCACGGTTGCCGCCAATGTTGCCTAGCTCAGTCTGCACCGTTTCGGGTGAGATCAACTGACCGCGAATGAAATAGCCCTGGCCAATAAAGCTGGCGACAAAGGGTGTCGCGGGTTCATGGTAGAGGTTGTATGGCGTATCCCACTGCTGCAATTTGCCATCTTTTAGCACGGCAACATGATCGCAGACCGCAAAAGCTTCACTTTGGTCGTGGGTGACCAGCATGGCACTGATGCCACGGCTCTTGAGAATGTCACGTACTTCGCCAGACAGACGGCGACGCAGCTCCCCATCAAGGTTGGAGAAAGGCTCATCCAGCAATAACAATTTGGGATCGGGTGCCATTGCACGGGCGAGCGCGACACGCTGCTGCTGGCCGCCGGATAGCTCGTGTGGAAAGCGCTTGCCCAGTTTGCCCAGCTTGACCAGCTCCAATAGCTCGGCCACCAGGCGCTTGCGCTCGGGGTGCTTATGAATACCAAAGCCGACGTTGTCCGCCACGCTCAGGTGCGGGAAGAGGGCGTAGTCCTGAAAGACCATACCAATACGCCGCTGCTCTGGCGGCACACGTTTTTCCGGGCTGGATAGCTGCTCGCCATCGAGCACAATGCTGCCGGCGGTGATAGGTTCAAAGCCAGCGATAGCGCGCAGGGTCGTGGTTTTACCGCAGCCGGATGGCCCGAGCAGGCAACCAATGTCGCCTGCCCTAAGGTGCAGATTCAGCTCCGAGACAACTGGCTGCTCGCCATAACTGCAGGCGAGCTGGTTGAGTTCGAGCAGAGGCCGTGACGGGTTGGGCATGCGGCGTCTCCGCGTTAGTCGACGAGCAGGAACTCGACCAGGGCTTTCTGCGCGTGCAGACGGTTTTCGGCCTGATCCCAGACCACACTGCGTGGATCATCCATCAACTCGGCGCTGACTTCTTCGCCGCGATGCGCAGGCAGGCAATGCATAAAGAGTACCGACTCATCGGCGGCGTCCAGCATGGCGGGCGTCACCTGGTAAGGGGCAAAGCGTTTGAGGCGAGCTTCGGTCTCGTCTTCCTGACCCATGGAGGCCCACACATCGGTATTGATCAGGTGAGCGCCTGCGACGGCCTGCATCGGATCGCGCATGACCTGAACGCGATCACCGGCCTGATCGAGGAACTGCTGGCCTGGCTCATAGCCTTCAGGGCAGGCGATACGCAGCTGAAAATCAAACTGAATAGCCGCCTGAATGAAGGTGTTGCACATATTATTACCGTCGCCAATCCAGGCCACGGTTTTGCCCTTGATGGCACCACGATGCTCCAGATACGTCTGCATGTCGGCCAGTAGCTGGCAGGGATGCAGGTCATCGGTCAGGCCGTTGATGACCGGCACGCGCGAATACTGGGCGAAGGTTTCCAGCATGTCATGGGCAAAGGTACGGATCATGATGGCGTCGCACATGCTTGACAGCACGCGGGCGCTGTCTTCAATCGGCTCGCCACGCCCCAGCTGAGTGTCGCGCGGGGACAGGAATATGGCCTGGCCGCCCAGATGAGTCATGCCCGCCTCGAAGGACACCCGTGTGCGGGTCGAAGCTTTCTCGAAGATCATGCCGAGCACGCGGTTTTTCAGCGGCTCATACACCACGCCCTGGCGGTGCAGTGACTTCAGCTCAACGCCGCGCTTGATCAGGCCGATCAGCTCAGCTTCGGAACAATCCATCAGTGACAAAAAGTGCCTTGCAGTCATATCCATACAATCCGATTAACGCGGTCGTCTACCGACCGGAAACAGTGTGCCCTACCGCGACCTGACGGCCCGGTAACAGCCACAGCAAAAAAAGAGAAGCAGCGATCTTATAGGGAAATTCCGGGCAAAGGCAAATTCAGCAGGCCAAGCATTGAGCCCACAGGCTAATTCAACCACTGAATAGCGCTTTATTTTGCCGCTTGCGGCCCCGTCAGACGCGGCTTAGAGTAAATCCAAACTAATAAAACCAGCCTGGTGAAATCGATGTCCGTAACCCACTTTCGCGCTTGTCATTTATGCGAGGCCATTTGTGGCCTTGCCATAGAAACTGATGGCGAGCGCATTCTCTCTATTAAAGGCGATCCTGAAGACAGCTTCAGTCGAGGGCACATCTGCCCCAAGGCGATAGCCCTGCAGGATATCCAGGATGACCCGCAGCGTCTGCGTCAGCCAGTCAAGCGGGTAGGGGAGCGTTGGGAGTCGATTGGCTGGGAGGAAGCCTTTGAGCTGGTAGCCAGCCGCTTTGCCGATATTCAACGCGAGCACGGCAATAACGCGGTCGGTGTTTACATGGGTAATCCCAACGTACATAACTATGGCTCAATGACGCACGGCAACTATTTTCTGGGCCAGTTACACACCAAGCAGCGCTACTCGGCGACCTCGGTGGACCAACTGCCGCATCATCTGGTCTCGCTCTGGCTCTATGGCCACATGCTGATGATCCCGATTCCCGACATTGACCATACCGACTACTTTCTTATGCTTGGCGCCAACCCGCTGGCCTCCAACGGCAGCATCATGACGGTGCCGGATGTCGGTAAGCGCATCAAGGCGCTGAAAGCACGTGGCGGCAAACTGGTGGTGGTCGATCCGCGCCGCAGTGAGACGGCAGAGGTTGCCAGTGAGCATCTGTTTATTCAGCCGGGCACTGATGTGGCACTGCTGTTGGGTTTGCTCAATACCCTGTTTGCCGAAAACCTGACCAAGGCGAGCCCGGTGCTGGATGCCACCGAGGGACTGGACGCGGTAGCGGCTGCCGTCAGTGATTTCAGTGCGGAAAAAATGGCTCCGCATTGCGGGATTCCGGCGCAGCAGATAAAGCAGCTGGCGCGTGATTTTGCCGCGGCAGAACATGCGGTCTGTTACGGCCGTATGGGCGTCTCGGTACAGCGCTACGGCACGCTATGCCAATGGCTGATTCAAGTCATCAACGTGGTAACCGGCAACCTTGATGTGCCGGGTGGCTCGCTCTTCCCAGAGCCCGCGTTCGATGTGGTCAGCAAGGGTAAGGGCGGTCATTTTAATGCATGGCAGAGTCGCGTTTCCGGCCTGCCTGAGTTCAATGGCGAACTGCCGTCCGCCGTCCTGGCCGAGGAGATGCTCACGCCGGGTGACGGGCAAATCAAGGCACTCTTTACCTCAGCAGGTAACCCGGTGCTGTCGACGCCCAATGGCCGACAACTGGATCAGGCGCTGGAAGGGCTGGAGTTTATGGTTAGCGTGGACCTCTACATCAATGAGACCACCCGGCATGCAGACGTCATACTGCCGCCGACCTCGGCGCTGGAGCACGACCACTACGATATTACCTTCAACAATTTCGCCGTGCGCAACGTCACCCGTTACAACGAGCCGGTGCTGGCCAAGCCGGCCGATGCGTTGCATGACTGGGAAATCTTTGTTGGCCTGGGGCAGGCGTTTGCTCGGCAAATGGGGCAGCCCGCCCGCGAGACGATGCCGCCCGCGCAGATGGTGGATATGGCCATGAAACGCGGGCCGCATGGTGATCGCTTGAGTCTTGCCGAGCTGCAGCGACATCCGCACGGTATCGACCTGGGCCCGCTGCAGCCCAACCTGCTGCGCCGGATTCAAACCGCCAGCAAGCGTATCGAGCTGGCCCAGCCCTTGATATTGCAGGATCTGCAGCGGGTTGCCGCCGAACTCGACACCCTGATGCCAAAACAAGGTGAGTTGCGCCTGATAGGCAGACGGCACGTGCGCAGCAATAACTCCTGGATGCACAATTACCAGCGCCTGGTCAAAGGCAAACCGCGAGATCAGCTGCTGATGCACCCGCAGGATCTGAGCGAGCGAGGCTTGCAGGATGGCCAGCTGGTGACTGTGCGTTCGCGGGTTGGCGCTGTCGACGTTAAGGTCAGCGCGAGCGATGAAATGGCGCCCGGCGTCGTCAGCTTGCCGCATGGCTGGGGGCATAACCGCAAGGGCACGCAGATAGAGACAGCCGAGCGTAACGCCGGGGTGAGTGCTAACGACCTGACTGATGAACGGTTCTTTGACCCGGTTACCGGCAATGCGGCAGTCAATGGCTTGAGTGTCGAGGTGGTGGCAGCATAACCGAACGCTTTGCTGTAGAATGTCTGCCCAGCAAAGCGTTCGAATGCCTTACCAAGTTACGAGGATTTACCATGGATGTCATCGATACCATCAAAGAACAGATCGCCAACAACCCGGTGCTGATCTACATGAAAGGCGCCCCGAATGCTCCACAGTGCGGCTTCTCTGCTCGCGCAGTACAGGCGCTGATGGCCTGTGGCGAGAAGTTTGCCTATGTCGACATTCTGCAAAACCCCGACGTTCGCTCTACTCTGCCAGGCTACGCCAACTGGCCAACCTTCCCGCAGCTGTGGATTGGCGGCGAGTTGGTAGGCGGTAGCGACATCATTCTTGAGTTGCATGAGTCTGGTGAGTTGGCGGGTATGGTGAAGGCGGCTCAGCCAGCTGCTTGATCCCACCTCGGCGTCAGCAAAAAAACCGCATTTCGATGCGGTTTTTTTGTTTTTGCACTGTGCTTGAGGGCGTTCTTGCGGCCTGGACAGAGATAAAATTCAGATGACGCAGCGGGCGGTCAGTCTGCTAATTAACCGCGAGCCGTCAAAAAAAGGCTTCAGCGCCTGAAGCGACAAAATGCGGATTCTCAAACCCCGCTTTGCCGTACCGCAGGGGCGAGCCATCAAACACCTGCACATGCCCACCAGCGGCCCGCAGCACAGCGTCACCCGCGGCAATATCCCACTCCATAGTGCGTCCCTGGCGAGGGTAGACATCAGCCTGACCTGCGGCAATCAAGCAGAGCTTGAGCGATGAACCTGCGTTGATCAGCGAGTGCACGGTGCGGCCTTTGAGCAACTCGTCGAGTGCGGCTGTGTCGCCATGTGAGCGGCTGGCCAATACATCGAGGCCGACTTGTGCCGGCCGTCGCGCCTTAATAGCGCGGCGGCCTTGATCATCCTCGATAAACGCACCGTTGTCCCGTGAGCCAGCGTATAGCTGGTTCAGTGCGGGAGCAAGTACCACGCCGAGTAGCGGTTTGCCTTGCTGGATCAGCGCGATATTGACGGTGAACTCGCCGTTGCGATTGACGAACTCGCGCGTCCCATCAAGCGGGTCCACCAGCCAGAAGCAGTCATCTACTGCGGGTATATCTCCGGCGGCGTAAGCTTCCTCGGCGATGATGGGGTAGGGCGTTGCCAGTGCGTTTAAGCCCTGCAGGATCAGTGCTTCGGCCTGTTCGTCTGCGGCGGTAACCGGAGAGGCGTCTTCTTTGCCGCGCACCTCAAAATCGCTATGGTAAATATCGAGAATAAGATCACCCGCCTGTCGTGCGATCTCGACGATAGCCGCCACCAAGGTTGCCTGTTCGCTAGCCTGCATTGCCGTCTCCTTGAACCCGTTGCTGCTCCAGTCATTACTGAAGTTATGCTGTCTAAAGCTCGCTAGTGTCGTACAAGCCGCTGAGTGGCACAACCGGCGGACGGCGGGCCAAGGCTTACCTGCTGTGCTTGCGGTAAGCGCTGGACCAGCGCCACTGCTCAGCAGACTCGCACAGGCCAGCCGCTACCGGGCTATCGTGCAGAGTGCAAATCACCTCGGCCAGGTGTTTGTCATCGGCAATAAAGCGATCCTGATAGCGTTTCATCCACAGGCTTTTGCCTTTAAAGGCCAACTGCAGCTCTTCATTGTGCTGCAGCGCCCAGCGCGTAGTAACGGATTTCCAGTCCTGTACGATCCTCTGCAGTGGGCAGCAGGGTTCAATCAACACGTGAATCTGGTTAGGCAGAATGCACCAGGCAATCAGCCGGTAGCGTTTGCCGTGCTGGTCTTCCAGGGTGTCCAGCACCGCGCGGGCCAGCGTGGCATTACTCAAGGCGCAGCTACCATGTCCGGCATGCAGAATTTCTTGCGTGCGCTCGCGCTTGAACTGGACTCGCTCGGTGGGGTGTACCATCAGTGCGTCGGTATCCACCTTGTGTAATTCGTCGGCAGGCAGGGCATCAGCCAGGCGCAGAGATATCAGCTGAATAGCGTAGGGTATGTCGGGGTCTGAATGCCGTGTTTGATGGTACCAGCCACGCCAGACGTCGAACTGTCGGTTGTTGATACGGTAGGTGTTTCTGCTCATTAAACGCCGTCCTTGTCGTTTTTTTGAGCTATAGAACTTATCAGTCACAAAGTGGGCGTGCTGGGAGCTATTCCGCAGTTCGCCGGATTGATTGCAAAATGATGTCAGAAATGTGACTTGGTTCGCGTCAGGTCGAATAGCCAGACAAGGGGATTAGCATTCAGGAGCGAGTGGTCAGCCTGCGCGACAGAAAAATACAAATGCCAGCCAGCAGCAAAGCCGCAACAATGCCACTGCTGTTAGCCAGGATGTCGGCCCATTCAGCCGAGCGGGTCGGGTGAAACGACTGCACGTACTCTATCGCCACACCCATGCTGAACATGAGCAGGCCGCGGATCCACCAATACCAGCGGGGGAAAGCCGGATAGCTCAGCAGGGTGAGCGAAAACAAGCCGGCCATATGATAGAAAGTGGCCTGCCAGTTGTAGCTGGCAGGTGCCGGGGTTGGGCGCATGCCAAGGTAAAGGCCCAACGCCAACAGCGCAAAAAATGCGATTTTGAAAACCGTACGATAGC
Organism: Pseudomonas sp. 5Ae-yellow; assembly: GCF_014077575.1. Taxonomy (NCBI): domain Bacteria; kingdom Pseudomonadati; phylum Pseudomonadota; class Gammaproteobacteria; order Pseudomonadales; family Pseudomonadaceae; genus Pseudomonas; species Pseudomonas sp. 5Ae-yellow. Next base: position 21,557 of record NZ_JACGWE010000024.1, read on the forward strand.
GCGCCCAGAGGCGCGTCAGGGTGTGCTGCATAATTATTCCGTGATGCTGCCGAACCCTTCATTAAAGCGGTCTAGATCGCGATCGGAGGTCAGGTCGTATAGTTGATAATAGCGAGACAGGCGCGCGCCACCGTCACGGGTAAGCGGTCGCCAGGCCACAAAGCCGGTAGCGGTGGTTGAGCGCGCAAAGAAGGCGTCGAACGGAAAGCTCATATACACCCCTTTATCAAAACTGCCCTCACCAAATTCGGCGGCAGACACGTTGGTCCTGGTTGCCCAGCCACCAATGGTTACGCCGTTGTCGAAGCGACGAGACAGATCCAGGGTTCCGCCGTAATCGCCTGCCAGGTAGCGGCCCAGTTTAACCGTGGCCAGCACATCGTGGAAGCCGGTTTGCAGGTAACCAGTGAGGTGTCCGGTAAAGGTTGAATAGTCACGGAAGCTCAGGTGCTGCTCGTAACCGCGCTGCCTGACCCAGTTGGCATCAAGACCCAGCGCCCAGTCAGCGCCGTAGGGGCGGTAGAGCACTTCACCGCCAATGCCGCCGTACATGGATTCAAAAAGACCCACGTAGCCCATGGCATAGAGATCGCGATCAAGCTGTTTGGTCTGTGTGTATTGCAGGTGCTTGAGCTGTACGTCGGACGTGGTCATGTACTCACGCACGTCAGTGCGCACGCGGGGCAACTGACTCGGCGCGTCGTACACAAACTCATCGTAGTTGTTCAGCAAATTAAGGCCCAGGCTGCCGTCGATCCACTTGTTCCGGTCAAAGTGGTAGGCCGCGTTGAAGCGCAGGAAGAACTGGTACAGCAGAAAGTTGTCGGGGCCGCCGATACTCTGGGTATAGCCGAGGCCGGTACTGAAATCAGTTCGGTCCAGCGGTGCGCTATAAACTACTTCATCGTTCAATACCGAAGGTACGGCATTGGCAGTAGCGCGGCGCAGTGACTGCCGATCAATCTCGTTAAGCTCGTACTGCCGCAGTTTTTCTGCGTTGATGCTGGTTTGGCTGACCGGCATACCGCGTGAGCGATACACCAGGGTGTACCAATCGTAACGGCCTTCACCCAGGCTGTTATCCAGCACTCTGGCGGCGCGGCCCAGGCCCTTGGCCTGCGAGCGGAATGTTGTCTGTTCGCCGGTAACGATCACCTCATCGCCATGCAAGGAGATTTCCTGCACCTTGATGCCTGCGTTGCTTTGTAGCCGCTGACTAACATTCTGCCAGTCTACCGCTGCGCCGTTAACGCCTGCGGGTAGCGGCTCGCGCACCTCAGGGTCGGGGTCGAGTAGCTTGGCTGGCATGCTGGCGGTTTTCAGATTGGTATGGAAGGTAATGCCAAACATCGCCGTATTGCCGCGCTCCCAGGCAGCGGTCAGATCAATACCGTCGGTAAGGCTGTAAAGCGCGCCGACGTTGATCGGGGAGTCTTGCGTCTGATTGTTGTTCTGCGGCTCTGACTGATAATCGTTGCCGTCCAGCTCAACCTTGATGCGCAGGTCGTCCCAGGGTGTTTGATATTCAACACCGCCAAAAAAGCCTGGGCGGCCGCTGAAATAGCTACTGGTGTTAAAGGTGCCGCCGGGATCGTCAGAGCGCGTCCGTTCATCAAAGCTACCGCTGATCAAGGAGAGCGGGTTGCCCGCATCGCCGCGATTGCCGATATAACCCCAGGCCACGCCCAGACTGAAGTCGAAATCGTAGATGCGTTTGTTGGCAACGATAAACTCGCTGGAAAACAAACCCGTACCGCCCAGGTCTCGAAAACCTAACGCCAGTTCCGGCGCCCAATAACTTTCTTGCCAAAGTCTGATTTTGGCGTCGATGGCTTTATCTTTCAGGCTCTGGTCGCCATCGCGATCCGCTTCGTACTTGCGGTTGGTGATGGCGATATAGCGTATGGTGCTCTCCAGCCAGGGCAAAGGCTGACCGGATATGCTGTAACGGCTGTAAGGGCTGGTGCGGTTGGCATTGATGCTGAACGAGCCTTCGGGGGCCATGCGGGCGGTCGGCGTTTGCAACAGGCCAACACCGCCAAAATCGTGTTGCGTGGTGCGGTAGCGGCTATTGTTGCCTTCGGCCAGGCTAAAGGACGCGGCAGACAACAGCAGTGGTGTTACCACCAGCGGGACAATGAAACGCGGGTAACCCTTACTCATGGTAGCCACCTGTTAACTCATACTGCGTGGCCAGCCATTGCGCCATCTCGTTATTGAACTCATCGCGGCTAGTGCCAAAAAGTGCCGACTTAAAGGGCACGTAGAGCAGTGCGCCTACAGCAACCCAGGCGTCTTCCGCATTCCAGTAAGCCGTGCCGATCAATTCAACCTTGCCATCCGGCTGGATGATGTAAAGATACTGGCTGTTCGCGGCCTCGTGTAATGGGCAGGCTTCGCGGTAGTCCAGTGGGTCGAGTGTCGGCGCAAACTCAAGCACACAATCCTGTTGCACAGCGCCCAAGACGCGCACCTGATGCGGACGGTTCGGATAAATAATCTGATCGCCGGGTTCAAGCAGCGGGTTGAAGGCCAATAACCTTTGCTTGAGCGGATTCAGCTCAGCTGCGATGCGGCCGGTTACAGCGGTGCCTGCTATGCGCCGCTCCCATTGATTGAGCAGCTCGCTGGTGCCTGCCAGGCCCAGAGCACGCGCATTGACATTGGCTGTCTGCAAATCAAACAACAGACCGCGTTTGAGCTTTTGCTGATCGCGCATGGCGCTCTTTCTGAGCAATGCAGCGCCCTGATACCAGGCATCGTGGTTTACATTGGCGGCAATGCTGGCATTAAGCAGACGTGTGCCGGACTGCCAGCTGAATTCGCCGGGCTGCGCTACGGCACCGCGCACACTGATATTGGCAGCGGTTTGCGCCAGCGCAGGCAGTGCAGCAAAGCAACACAGGCTAACCAGCGATGCGATCCATGTGCGTTTCATGGCGCGTCTCCGGCGGGCGGCAGGCGGGTCAGGGTAATATCCAGTGCGGGCATCTCAGGTGACAGGTGCTGGATGCTGCGACGTACGTGACCGCTTTGCACATCCAGCCAGTAGTAGTTGATCGCCTCATAGTTCAGCTGGGGCATACGGATGACTTCATCTATGCGCTGATGACTTTCCACCCGGTCAAGGATCTGCACGTTCTCGACTGGCCCGCGGTAGTAGGTAGCGTACTGTTCCAGGCCGGTTTGGTAGTTGAGCGGATAGTCAACATGGCGCAGTACTTGAGTGCCATCGGCAACCTGCATTAGCCCCGTTGCAAAGGGGTCATCAGCTACCAGAGGAATAAGCGCATCGCTTTTGAAGCCGAGTAACTGCGTAATGCGGCCATGGCTGGTTTGCACTTCTTCGGTCAAGCCATACCAGTTTACCCGCCTGCCGTCGCTGCTCAGCTTTACGTAAAGCGCTTCTGCACCAGCGGCTTTAATCAGCAGGCTGTCTGCCGTGACGGCGCGTATTTGCGCCACGGGGATTTCGTTTACCTTACCGCTAAGCGCGCGGTTGAAGGTCTCAATCGAGTCTGCTGTAACAGAGTTGCAGGCAGGCAGGCAGAGGGCGGCCAGAGCCAAAAGGCCCCCGCGAATAAGCAGGTTCACAGGGACGCCTTATCAGTTGTCGTTGCGAATGTCGTTGTAATCGCTACCCACGCGCACGGCGGTACCCAGAATGCCCGCACTGGGGAACAGTTGGCTTACAAAGCGGTTCCAGCGTGTGATGCCGGCGGCGCCGACAAAGACCACGTCTTGCGGCTGCATCTCAAATTGATCGGCAAGAATGAACGCAGAAGGCGACTGGGCGTTCAATTGAAAAATAGTGGCTTTCTGTGTTTGCAGGTCTTCTACGCCGCGAATCACATAAACCTCACGGCCGCTGGACGAGATCGGGGAAGGCCCGCCGACGGTGCCCAGTACTTCGCTCAGGGTCATACGGCTGGTGCTGTAAGGCAGGGCAGAAGGACGCTCTACCTCACCCATAACAAAGACCTTGCGCGAGTCATTCAGCGCCAGGTGCAGCTTGTCGCCCGGCTTGAGATAAACGTTGCCGACCTCGCTTGGGTTGCTGGTGAGGTAATCGTAATCGAGGGTATAAACCTCGCCATCGCGTATCAGGCTCAGGTGCGAGAGATCCGCGCGCTCGGGGTCGATGCCTGCTTCACCAACAGCCTGCAGCAGCGTCAGTGGCTGCGAGTTAATCGCCCGAAAGCCGGGCGCCATGAAAGCGCCACTCAGGGTTACCTTCTGGCTGTTATATTCAATGATGTTGACGTCAACCTGAGGTTGCTCGATATAGCGCGAAAGGCGATCGCGAATAATCTTGCGCAGCTCTTCCTGGGTTAGCCCGGCTACTTCCACGCTACCAATGAAGGGATAAAACAGGGTGCCGTCATCACGCACTACCCGGGCGTTGGCGGATGAAGCCTGTTGCTGGCCGCCTGGAATGGTCAGCTCGGGGTGATCCCAAACCGTAATAAACAGGGCGTCATTGGGCCCGATGCGGTAATTCTCCGGTGCATATTCCAGCAGTTGCGCTGGTACTGAGCGGTCCCGTGCTACGGCATTTTCCTGCGCCAGCACCTTGGGCGTGATCTGCACCATCTCAACCAGACTTTCTTCTGCTGAATCCTCATGGATCAGGCGGTCTGTATCCATGTTCATGCCCGGCGAGAACATGCACGCCTGGAGGAGAAGAGCAGAGGTGCCTAGGGCTGCGAGCGAAAGTCGATTCATGATGGCGTGATCTTATGTTTATAGTGATTCGGAACGTTATTCTGACAATAAAAAAGGTCACCCGAAACGCATTTCAGGTGACCTTGGATGCTACCTGACCAATATCAGTTAGTACCGGTTGTGGTACCAGTAGTGCCCGCATTGTCGTTAGAACCGCCGCCACCACCGCCAGCTGCCGCAGCACCGGCAAGACCTGCGGCGCCTAAACCCAGAGCCCAGCCGCCAGCGTTAATGCCACCAGTAGCACCACCAGGTTGTACGCCAGCGCCTACGCCACCAGCCCCGGCACCGCCATTGCCAGAACCGCCAGCACCACCGGCGCCAGAATTAACGGCTGCCGCGCCGCCGCTTGCGCCAGCATCTTGAGCAAAGCTTGCATTGGAGGCGAGCAGAAGGCCGCAGGCCACCATTGCCAATGTATATTTTTTCATGTCTCGTCTCCTTGCGAAATTAAACCAACTGTGATTATACCCAACAAGTGAAGCATTAAAAGTCCTTATTTAAATGTTTGCAGGCTGCTCACTTGTCAGACTTGTATTCGTATTGGTAATAGCCGTAATTACCATAACCGTAAGCGGACGCTTTCTTTTCTACCGCGTTGAAAATGGCGCCTTTTATATCAACACCATTGTTACGGAAGCGTTGCAGCGTCAGTTCAATTTCCTTGACCGGGTTCAAGCCAAAGCGCGTCACAATCAGGCTGGTACCCGCCAAGCGGCCTACCAGCGCTGCATCAGTAACCGCCAGTATAGGCGGTGTATCCACAATAACCAGGTCATAAAGACTGCTTAACTTGGTCAGCATGGTCTCAAAGTTAGCGTGCATTAGTAGTTCTGACGGGTTAGGAGGGATCTGACCACGGGCGATAAAGTGCAGATTCTCTACTTCCGTTTTGTGAACTATGTCCGCTAGCGAGTGCGTACTCACCAACAGGTTGGACAGGCCAGGTTCCGGCTCGCGCTTGAGTAGTTTGTGCAAGTAGCCTTTGCGCATGTCGCTATCAATCAACACGACTTTCTGGCCCGCCTGCGCCACGATGGCCGCCAGGTTGGCAGAGATAAACGATTTGCCGACGTTCGGGCTGGGGCCAGATATCATCAATATATTGTTCTTGGCCTCCATCATGGCAAAGTGCAGGCTGGTGCGCAGGCTGCGTAGTGATTCAATTGACAGGTCAGCCGGGTTGATAGCGGACAGCAAATGCGAGCTCTGGCTACTGCCTTGCTTGGACTTAACCTCTCGCTCCATCAGTTGCTGCTCTTTGCTGAAGGGCACGGACGCGTAAACCGGCAGCCCCAATTGCTCGATCAGCTCGGGGTTGTCGATACCACGGTTGAGCGCATGGCGCAGCAGGGCGATAGCCACGCCCAGCATGCCGCCGAGTAGAGTCGCCAATACTACGATCAATGCCTTCTTGGGTTTGACCGGCGCGGACGCGTCAACCACCGCATCATCAATGATGCGCACGTTGCCGACGGTGCCAGCGCGCACAATATCGAGTTCTTGCGACTTGTTGAGCATCGCGGTGTAAATTTCGGTACTCACTTCAACATCACGCGACAGACGCAGCAGCTCTTGTTGGGTCTCGGGTAGGCCGCCAACACGCTCAAGCAGGGCATCGCGGCGACTAACAAGCTGCCGCTTTTGTTCGATCAGGGCCTGGTAAGTCGGGTGTTGCCGCGTGAAGCGGCGCTCCATCTCTGAGCGCTTAAGATCCAGCTCGGAAATCGAGGTTTCAAGCTCCACCACCTGGTCCAGCACGGCCTGCGTTTCTATGGTGATATCAACTGATCCGGCGCTGGCCTGATAGTCGTTCAAGGCGGTTTCGGCGGTTTCGAGCTGGCGCCGCACCTCAGGCAACTGGTCCTTCAAGAAATCGAGGCTTTGTTGCGCCTCGGCTGATTTACGTTCCACGTTCTGGCGCACGTAAAGGCGGCTGACTTCGTCCAGTATCTCAGTCGCTTCGCCAGGGTAGGGGCTTTCCAGACTCAACGACAAAATACCAGAGTCTCGGCCTTTCTCACTTGCCGCTACCTCGCGTTGGTAATCCAGGATGGTGCGTAGCTGGTTGCGTTTGATGACCGCAAACTCGGTACCCGGATGGGCAAGCAGATGCTTAACCTGAATGCGAAAGCCGTGCTCGTTGGTTGGCTGATTAACCATGCCAGTGACCAGCGTCTCACCATCATCATTCAGCAGGCTGAAGCCATCGTTTTCTTCTGCCCTCAGGATGAGTTGTTTGCCCTCGTAAGCCGGAGGAACTTCCAGTTGAAAGATCTCGACCTCTTCGCCGCCCCAGGCGTAGCTATCAAAGGCCATTAACGGCTCTGCTACGGGGGTTTCAGGGGTGGGGGTAAAACGCAGATAGAAGAAAGAGCCGATGACCGGCATCAGTTTGGGCTTGGCTTCAATATCGAGCTTCAGGTTTTCTACCGCCTGGCCAATCACCTTGCGCGACTTGAGCAGCTCTATCTCGGTCGCTGCGGCACTGGCGCTGGAAAACATATCGCCGCCACTCGCGTCACCCAATAAACCGCCAATGCCCTGCGATTTTTCTTCAATCTGAATGACCGCATTGGCTTGATAGATAGGGGTGGCCAGCAAGGCATAGGCAATGCCGCACAAGGCGAAAATCAGGGTGCAAGCGATGATGATGAGCTTTTGGTCGAGCAAAGCACCTAGCAGCGCCAATAGATCGATTTCGTCGCTGGTTTCGTGCTTGGGCGGTGCCGGGGTGGTCTGCATTACCTGGGGGTTTCCATTACGAGTAAAAAATCAGTGTTATAGATAGTGTAGCCATGCATCTGTTGCCCGCTCTATAACGCGAAATACGTGTTCAAAGGCGGGGCGCTGTTGACGGTAAGGGTCTGGTATTTCTGCGTTATCTAACCACTTACCCAGCAGCATGGTCTTGCCTCGGGCTTGCGGTGCCATCGCATGAATGGACTGCAGGTGGCGATTTTCCATCGCCAGAACCAGATCTGCTTCGCGCAGCATGTCGGGTGTGAGCTGCCGCGCTTGATGGTCGGGTAACGCATAGCCTGCAGCCTGCATAACCTCGGCGGCAGTGGCATCAACGGGTTTATCTACCAGCGCCCCCAAACCAGCCGAGGTTACTCGGATATTGCTGCCGGTAAGCTTGCTTTGCAGCAAGGCTTGCGCTGTCGGGCTACGGCAAATGTTGCCGACACAGACAACCAGAATCGACCTGATCATTCGGTGTTAAGTCATCCTGTTGTTAATGCTATTGATTGACCGCTCGGCCGGAACTGTAGTTTCCGCTTGGTATTGGGTCAAGTTATTGTCGTGCGTGGTGGGCCAAATTGTTGACGTGTTAACGCCAATTGTGAGGGAGGCTGGACGATGGCGCAATAGGTGCCCGGCCGATCCCTGCATGCGCGCGTAACAGCAGGGCAGCTAAAAATCTGCGTGCGGTCGTTTTAGGTTGAGGTGTGCACTGGTTCGCCGAATCACAAGGGCTGCTGGCATAAGCTAGCCAAAACAAAAGGAGCTTGTTTATGCGCGTTACCTATCCCTGGATTCAGCACCACGGCGCCGTTAACGGCGTCACTGGGTCTTGTCATCAGCTGTGGCTAACAGAGGACGACAGCCTATTGATTGACTGTGGTCTTTTTCAGGGTGCAGAGGTCTCAAACGGCGGGGCAGGGCAAAACAGTCTGGCCATCGAGTTTGCCCTGACAACAGTGCACGCACTGATCGCCACCCACGTACATGTTGACCACATTGGTCGGCTACCCTGGTTGTTGGCGGCGGGCTTTGATCAGCCTATTCACTGCACCGAACCCTCGGCATTATTGATGCCAACCGTGCTGGAAGACGCCTTCAAGGTGGGTATCAGCCGGGATGCCGCTCTAAGTGAGCGTTACGTAAAAAAAGTGTCTGGCTACTTGCAGGGTCACCCATATAAAAAGTGGGTCACTGTGCTTGAGCGCCCAGACCTGGTGTGCCGCATTCGCTTTCAGCGGGCCGGGCATATTCTGGGCTCGGCCTATATTGAGTGCGATCTGCACTATCCGTTGCAACAGCGACGTCGTCGCATTGTATTTTCCGGTGATCTGGGTGCGCCCCATGCCCCCATGCTGCCAGCGCCAAAACCACCACACGCGGCTGATGTGGTCGTACTGGAAAGTACCTATGGTGACCGCCAGCACGAGAGTCGGCGTAATCGCCGCGCACGCTTGCAAAAGGTGCTTGAGCGCGCCCTGGCTGACGGCGGCAGTGTGATTGTCCCGGCCTTTAGTATTGGCCGTACCCAGGAGCTACTCTACGAGCTGGAAGGGATCATCCAGGGTAATAAAGCATGGCAGCAAATACCGGTGATACTGGACGCTCCCTTGGCAACGCGCTTTACCAAGCTGTACCGCGAGCTAAAACCCTGGTGGAACGCAGAAGCGCTCAAGCGTGTAGTGCAAGGCCATCAGCCGTTGGCGTTCAAGCAGTTACTCACCGTCACCACCCACGCGCAGCATATGACGATGGTCAACCGCCTGGCGCATAACCGCCAGCCCGCCATTGTGATCACCGGCAGTGGCATGTGCACCGCTGGCCGGGTGATCAATTATCTCAAGGCAATGCTGGGTGATGCACGGCACAATGTGGTTTTTGTTGGCTATCAGGCCCGCGGCACCCCAGGCCACGTCATCCAGCAATACGGCCCACAGCACGGTTATGTAGAGCTGGAGGGGGAGCGCTATACCATTAACGCTGGCGTGCATACGCTGGGCGGTTACTCCGCTCATGCAGACCAGAAAGGTTTGGTAGGCTTTATTACCGGCATGAAGCGCTGGCCAGAGGAGGTACGGCTGGTGCATGGCGATGATCAGGCCAAGGCTACCCTGGCGAGCGAGCTGCAGCGCAGGGCCAAAGCACAGGCAAAGCCGTTGCGCGTTGTGATTGCCACCTAGCCCTGCATATACAGACCAAAGGCTAGCGAGCACCGCCATTTAAAGTGTGACGGAGTATACAAAGTGCGAGTAGTGCAGAGGCTTGCTTCGTCTCATCATTATTTATGCGCGTCAGGCTGAACGCCTTGGTGCATGCACGTCTGCCTGGCTCTTACCACTTTTACGTGACGCTAGTGGGTATACTGTGTTGCATGAGCTGCAATCAGATAGATAAATAGACGCTTGCTGGCGCGTGCACCGGCTCTTACCATACGCGCTCTAAAATCGGGCGTGCGGCCGTTCTGGCTCTGATCAGGCGGTAAAAGACATCTTGCCGTGACCGGCAAAGAAGCACTGTAGCTCTTTAGGACGTGTTGATGGTTGAGGTGAATAATGAGTGAGCCAAGGATGCTGGCAAACTAACTAGCCATTAAATCGATAATATTTCCGCGGCTACAGCCAGGCAATATAAAAACTTAAGTCATTCGCAGGGAAATGGACTCTACTGTGTTTACGTGGCTATAACAGATAGCAGCTTTCAGCAGCATGTATGAATCAGGTGCTGCCTTGAAGTCATCACGTTTTGAACAGGTTAAAAGGGGTCTATGAGTCAATTGAAAACGCTCTGTGTTTTTGGCACGCGTCCCGAAGCGATCAAGATGACGCTCTTTGTCGCCAACCTCTATTTTCCCCCTACCGCAACCTCGCGCCAGAACCTGCTGAATGAAGGCTTAGCGGACTCCGCTCACCCTGTCGAGTCCCGCTAACAACAAACAGAACTGTCAACTGTTTGCTAAGAGACTCAAACTTACTTGGATCAATATCAATGCTAAAACTGAAAGACGTCAAAATCGCTGTGGTAGGGCTGGGATACGTTGGCCTCCCGCTCGCCGTTGAATTTGGCAAGCAGCGCGGTGTTATTGGTTTTGACATTAATCAGCAGCGGATAAACGCACTCCAGGCGGGCCACGACAGCACGCTAGAGGTCAGTGATGTTGAACTCGGGCAGGCGACACACCTTAGCTTTAGCGCCAACCCGGCCGAGCTTGAGGTAGCCAACCTGTATATCGTTACCGTGCCTACCCCCATTGACGAGCACCAGCGCCCAGACTTAACACCGCTCTGCAAGGCCTCTGAGACTATTGGCAAAGTACTGAATAAAGGTGACGTTGTTATATACGAGTCGACTGTTTACCCCGGTGCCACGGAAGAGGTTTGTATTCCGGTGCTTGAGCGCGTATCCGGGCTTAGGTTTAACCAGGACTTTTTTGCGGGTTATAGCCCCGAGCGGATAAACCCAGGCGACAAAGAGCATCGCGTCACCACCATCAAAAAAGTAACGTCCGGCTCGACACCTGAAGCCGCAGACCTGATTGATTCGCTTTATAACGAGATCATCACAGCGGGTACGCATAAGGCCAGCAGTATCAAGGTGGCTGAGGCAGCCAAGGTGATCGAGAACACCCAGCGCGACCTGAATATCGCGCTGATTAACGAGCTGGCGGTGATTTTTAACAAGATGGGGATTGATACCGAGGCGGTGCTGCAGGCGGCTGGTACCAAATGGAACTTCTTGCCATTCCGGCCGGGTTTAGTTGGTGGGCATTGCATTGGCGTAGACCCCTATTACCTTACGCATAAAGCACAGTCGATTGGATATCACCCTGAAATCATTCTCGCCGGGCGTCGTCTGAACGACAGCATGGGCGCCTATGTGGTGTCTCAGCTAGTCAAAGCTATGCTGAAAAAGCGTATCCATGTAGAAGGGGCGCGTGTGTTAATAATGGGCCTCACTTTCAAAGAGAACTGCCCGGACCTGCGAAATACCAAGATTATTGACGTGGTGAGAGAGCTGGGCGAATACAACATCGAGGTAGATGTGTATGACCCCTGGGTTTCCGCAGAGGAGGCTAAGCGTGTGTACGGTCTTAACCCGATTAGTGAGCCGCAGCCAGGAGCCTACGATGGTATCGTTCTGGCCGTCTCGCATCAGCAGTTCATCACTATGAGCGAGCAGGACTATCGCCAGCTCGGAAAACCCAAGCATGTGTTGTATGACCTCAAATACTTGCTACCTGAAGGCCAGTCAGACCTGCGTCTTTAAGCCCGAACCGATAACCGAATACAGAAGCCTGTTCGCCCAACGGAAGAACCGGCTTGACAGTTTTTACGGAATAACACCATGACCCGCTTCGAAGAACTGCTGCAGTCCCTACCCCAAAACCCGAAGACCTGGCTGGTCACCGGCGTCGCCGGCTTTATCGGGTCCAACCTGCTGGAAACCCTACTCAAGCTGGACCAGACCGTCATAGGCCTGGATAACTTCGCAACCGGCTACCAGCGCAACCTGGACGAAGTGCAAAGCCTGGTTGCTCCTGAACAATGGCAGCGCTTCCGTTTTATCGAAGGTGATATCCGCAACCTGGAAGACTGCCGCAAGGCATGTGAGAGTGTGAACTATGTTTTGCACCAGGCCGCCCTTGGCTCAGTACCACGCTCGATCAATGATCCGATCACGACTAACGCAACCAACATCGACGGCTTTCTGAATATGCTGGTGGCCGCGCGTGATGCCAAGGTAGACAGCTTTACCTACGCGGCCAGCAGCTCAACTTACGGCGACCATCCGGGATTGCCAAAAGTAGAGGATGTCATCGGCAAGCCACTGTCGCCATATGCCGTGACCAAGTATGTAAACGAGCTCTATGCCGATGTATTTGCTAAAACATACGGCTTCAATTCGATTGGACTGCGTTACTTCAACGTATTTGGTAAGCGTCAGGACCCGGATGGTGCTTATGCAGCGGTAATTCCCAAGTGGACTGCTGCGATGATCAAAAGCGACGATATATTTATCAATGGAGACGGCGAAACGAGTCGGGACTTCTGCTATATCGACAATACTGTGCAGGCCAACCTGCTCGCCGCCACAACGCACGCTGCCGAAGCGCTAAGCCAGGTTTACAACGTTGCTGTAGGCGATCGGACAACGCTTAACCAGCTTTTTAGCGCGATTCAGCAAAGCCTACGGACTAATGGCGTGACCGTAGAAAACAATGCGCAGTACCGCGATTTTCGCCCAGGTGATGTTCGTCACTCTCAGGCAGATGTTGGTAAAGCGCAGAGACTGCTGGGTTATAAACCGAGATACGACATTGTGGCTGGTATTGATCTAGCTATGCCTTGGTATATCCGTTCAGTTGAGACTTGAAGGAACACAATGAAGATTCTTGTCACAGGTGGTGCCGGTTTCATTGGCTCAGCCGTCATTCGCCATATTATCAATACCACTACAGATAGCGTGGTCAATCTGGATAAGTTGACCTACGCTGGCAATCTTGAATCCCTCAACGATGTCAGCGGCGACTGCCGCTATGCGTTTGAGCAAGTCGATATCTGCGACCGTGCATTGCTGGATAGCGTGTTGGATAACCATCAACCGGATGCCATCATGCATCTCGCCGCCGAGAGCCATGTGGATCGCTCCATTGATGGTCCGGCCGAGTTTATCCAGACCAATATTTTGGGTACCTACATCTTACTGGAAGCTGCTCGCCATTATTGGCAGGCAATGGCGCCGGAAAGAAAAAGTCGGTTCCGTTTTCACCATATCAGTACCGACGAAGTCTACGGTGATCTGCCCCACCCGGACGAAGCGCAAGACGCATGTAAGTACCTGTTTACAGAAACAACCGCGTACGCCCCGAGCAGTCCCTATAGCGCCAGTAAAGCCAGCTCAGATCACTTGGTTCGTGCCTGGCAGCGTACTTACGGTCTGCCGGTGCTGATAACGAACTGCAGTAACAATTATGGTCCTTATCACTTCCCGGAAAAGCTGATCCCTCTGGTGATTCTCAATGCGCTGGAATGCAAGGCCTTGCCGATCTACGGTAAGGGTGATCAGGTGCGTGATTGGCTCCATGTCGAAGATCATGCCAGAGCGCTTTACAGGGTGCTGACCGATGGCAGAGTCGGTGAGACGTACAACATTGGCGGTCATAATGAAAAGCAAAACATCGAGGTAGTGCATAGCATCTGCGACGTGCTGCAGGAGCTGCGCCCAAAACAAGCCAGCTACCGTGAGCAAATTACCTTCGTGCAGGATCGCCCCGGCCACGACCGTCGTTATGCTATTGATGCGAGCAAGATCAAGTGCGATCTGGACTGGCAACCGGAAGAAACGTTCGAATCCGGGATTCGCAAGACAGTGCAGTGGTATCTCGACAATCTGGATTGGTGCCGACGCGTGCAGGACGGAAGCTACCAACGTGAACGTCTTGGTCAACTCTGATTCCAGCAAGGATATGAAGATGAAAGGCATTATCCTCGCCGGTGGTTCCGGCACCCGTTTGTATCCCATTACCAAAGGCGTATCCAAGCAGCTACTGCCTATTTACGACAAGCCAATGGTGTATTACCCGCTATCTGTACTGATGCTCGCGGGTATCCGTGACATCCTGATCATTTCCACCCCCGAAGATCTACCCAGCTTTGAAAAACTCCTGGGTGACGGAAGTAACTTTGGTGTCCGCCTCAGCTATGCGCAACAGCCGAGCCCGGACGGGTTGGCTCAGGCCTTTATCATTGGGCAAGAATTTATCGGTGATGACAGTGTCTGCCTGGTACTGGGTGACAACATCTTTTATGGTCAAGGGTTTTCGCCCAAGCTCAAGCAGGCAGCAGCTCGGACCTCAGGCGCCACGGTATTTGGCTATCAGGTAAAAGACCCCGAGCGCTTTGGCGTAGTAGCCTTCGATGAGAACAACAAGGCCATCTCGATCGAAGAAAAGCCAGAGCAGCCCAAGTCCAACTTCGCCGTGACCGGACTCTATTTTTACGACAACGACGTCGTTGAAATTGCCAAGCACGTGAAACCCTCTCACCGGGGTGAGCTGGAGATAACCAGCGTTAATCAGGCTTATCTGGAGCGGGGCGATCTGAATGTCGAGCTTCTGGGTCGTGGCTTTGCCTGGCTGGATACGGGTACCCATGAGAGCCTGCTTGAGGCAAGCAGCTTTGTACAAACGATTGAGCATCGCCAAGGCTTGAAAGTCGCCTGCCTGGAAGAAATCGCCTTTAACAACGGCTGGTTGAGTAAGGACCAGCTTAAAGAGCAGGGGCAGGCGCTCAGCAAAAACGAATATGGCCAGTATTTGCTGAGGCTATCTGGAGAAAACGTATGAGCATTACCGAACACCGTGTTTTAGGTGATCATCGTGGGCAGCTGATTGCAATTGAAGGTAGCCAAGATGTCCCGTTTGCCGTAAAGCGCGTGTTCTATATCTACGGGACAAAGCCAGATGTGCCACGAGGTCAGCATTCACATCACAAGACCCAGCAATATCTGATTGCTGTGAATGGCTCCTGCAGCGTGACGCTAGATGATGGTAATCAGAAAACCACCTACAGCCTGAATCAGCCAAACAAGGGTCTGCTGCAAGATGCTCTCGTGTGGGGAGCCATGCATGACTTTAGTCCTGATTGCGTGTTGCTAGTGCTGGCCAGCGAACACTACGACGATGCGGACTACATTCGTGACTATGAGCAGTTCCTCAAAGTGGTGGGCGCATGAGCTTCATTCATCCTTTATCAGATGTTGCTAGTTCGTCGATTGGGGAAGGCACAAAGGTATGGCAGTTTGTAGTGATTTTGAGCGGTGCTCAAATTGGCAAAGATTGCAACATTTGCGCCCAGACACTGATCGAAAGCGATGTGATTATGGGTGACAGAGTTACGCTAAAGTCTGGCGTTCAACTGTGGGATGGAACCCGTATCGAAGACGGCGTATTTATCGGCCCAAATGTTACTTTCACGAACGACCTTTTTCCCCGTTCCAAAAAATACCCGGACCAGTTTTCGGGGATCACCGTAAAGCAAAATGCCAGTATAGGAGCCAACGCGACGCTGCTGCCCGGCATCACTATCGGTGAATATGCCATGGTGGGCGCCGGCGCCGTTGTTACTCAGGATGTACCGGCGGGAGCCGTCGTCGCGGGTAACCCCGCAAAAGTTATCAGGTATGTGACCATATGATCCCTTTTCTCGACCTCAAGGCGATAAACGCCCAATACCGTGCAGATCTAATCGACGCTGCTACCCGCGTTATTGATTCGGGCTGGTATATACAAGGCACCGAACTCAAAGCGTTTGAATCTGAATTTGCCGATTATTGTGGTACACAACACTGCATCGGTGTTGCCAACGGTCTGGATGCATTAACGCTTACACTGCGTGCCTGGAAAGAGCTAGGTAAACTGAAGGACGGCGATGAGGTTATTGTTCCTGCCAATACCTATATAGCCAGTATCCTAGCCATTACCGAAAATCGACTGACGCCTGTATTGGTGGAGCCTAACGAGCAAACCTATAATCTGTGTCCAGCTAAAGCAGCAGCTGCGATTACCCCCCGGACTAAAGTCCTTCTTGCAGTTCATTTGTACGGGCAACTGGCGCCAATGCCTGAACTTATGGCATTGGCAAATCAGCACGGTTTTTTGGTACTGGAAGATTCAGCCCAAGCACATGGGGCTGCGCTTGATGGCAAAAAAGCCGGTAGCTGGGGCCATGCGTCCGGCTTTAGTTTCTACCCAGGCAAAAATCTGGGGGCGCTCGGGGACGCGGGAGCTGTTACTACTGATGATGCTGAGCTTGCTAACACTTTGAGCGCTCTGCGTAATTACGGCTCTCATGAGAAATATAAAAATTTGTTCCAGGGAGTAAATAGCCGACTTGATGAGATTCAAGCAGCCATGCTCAGGGTGAAACTACGATATTTAGATAAAGAAACTGCACATCGTCGTAAAGTGGCTGGAGCCTACCTTAAAAGTATCGATAATCCCTTGATTACTTTGCCCGCCCCTCATGCTGAAGCGCATGCCTGGCACGTATTTGTGATTCGTTGTAATCAGCGTGAAGCTATGCGACAGCATCTGGCTGACCAAGGTATTCAAACCCTAATCCATTATCCAATTCCTCCTCATCACCAGCAGGCGTATAAAGAGCGAAATTTGGAGTCTTATCCGTTATCAGAAATAATTCACCAGCAAGTTTTAAGTTTGCCTATGGGGCCGACTATTACGGATGAACAGATTGCTGCGGTAGTTAAAGCATGTAATATTTTTCAAATGGCGAATTAACCTCTGATGACCTTGATAAAAACTAGTCTGTTAAATGGTGTTGCAGTTGTTGTTAAAATGCTCACTATGCTAGGGCTAAATAAGATACTGGCTATGTACTTAGGTCCGGGGGGCTATGCGGCGATTGGTAATTTTCAAAACGCCGTACAAATTATAACGACGTTTTCCAGTGGTGCTATTAATACGGGTGTCATTAAATATACGGCTGAATTCTACGATGAAGAGCAAAAGCAGCGTCAAGTTTGGCGTACGGCAGGCACGGTTGCTCTAATAGGTTCGATAGTTACGGGTGTTGTTGTTTTGGTTTTTAGTAAGCAGATCGCTCAATGGTTTCTAAACGATAAAAGCTACAGTAGTGTATTTGTGTGGCTTTCTATTTCTTTGGTATTCTTTGTATTTAATACGCTGCTATTGGCAATATTAAATGGGAAGAAAGAAATTTATCGCTATGTTATCGCTAATATTGCTGGGAGTCTGTTCTCTCTTGTTGTGACTAGTGTGCTTGCCGTCAAACTCGGACTCCATGGGGCGCTCACAGCGCTAGCAATTCATCCATCTTTTTCTTTTGTGGTTACTTTATATGTTTGTTACAGGGCAGATTGGTTTAAGTTCGGCTACATTTTTGGTGAGCTAGACAAAGGCACTGTGATGCTTTTGGGGAAATATGCGGCCATGGCGCTAACTAGCGCTGCGTGCGTTCCTGTTAGCCACATCCTAATCCGTCACCATATTGGGGAAACCTTGGGGTGGGAGGCTGCAGGTTACTGGGAAGCTATGTGGCGGTTAAGTTCGGCGTATTTGATGCTTGTAACTACTACTTTAAGCCTTTATTACCTGCCCAAGCTATCAGAGCTAAAAGATTCAGCAGAGATAAAAAAAGAGATATTACAAGGGTACAAAATTATCCTTCCTTTGGCTGCGTTATGCGGCATTACGATTTATTTGTTGCGTGACTTGATTATAGAGATTCTGTTTGCTTCAAATTTTGCGCCTATGCGAGAGCTTTTTGCTTGGCAAATGATTGGTGATACATTAAAGATTGGTAGCTGGATATTAGCTTACCTTATGCTTGGTAAAGCTATGGCAAAGCTTTTCATCTGTACAGAAGTGATATTTGCGGCAAATTTTTATTTGCTTTCTCTAGTCCTAACAGGTGTTATGGGCTTGGAAGGAGTGGCGACAGCATATTCAATTAATTACGCGCTGTATTGGTTTGTTTTAGCTGTGCTATTAAGAGCCAAATTTTTTTCTGGTAGGCATTTAAGGTGAGTATCGTTCCCTTTTGTGTTTTTCTTTATTGGTTTTTTAGGGCTCAGGTGTGTCTATAGCATGAAAGTATTGTTGTGTGGCGATTATTCTGGTGTTCATTTTGAACTTTCTAAGGCGTTAAAAAAGAAAGGTCATATCGTTACTTTGTTTTCTGATGGAGATGCTTACAAAAATCTACCGGCAGATATAAAGGTTGAAAAAAAAGATGTTGATCGTTCTTCTTATCCACGGTTATTGCTATGGTATTTTTTAGATTATTTCGGTTTTGCAGGTTTGGCTGCTTATTTGAGTCAAATGAGGGATGTTGAGTTTGAACTATATGATGTTGTACAGATTATTAACCCAGTGGTCGTGCCTCATTTTGGAGCTATAGGTAATTTTTTGCTATTGCGAAAATTGAAAAGAAAAGCTAATAGAGTTATAGTTTGTGCGTTAGGTGATGATAAGCGATGGGTGTGGGCATGTCTAAGAGGGGTGTATGCGTACTCCCCCCTCGACCGTTTTCGCATCAAGCTGGCAATAAAATACTATTACTCTTTCAAGTATATATTAAGTCCTGCATATTTATTGTTGGGGCTTTACGCAGAGAAAATATCTTCCGCCTTTATAACTGGCCTTGATGATTACAGGATTGCATACGAAGGACTTAGCGGGAAAACTTATTTTGTGAGACTGCCTATTGATCCGGATAGGTATCAGAAACCTGTTCTAAAAAAAGCAACCGAAGAAGTGGTTGTATTCCATGCTTGGCAATTTGGTAAAGAACAACGTAAGGGTAATGATATTCTTGATAATGCTGTTAAGAAGGCAATTGCTGAATGCGGTGTTTGCAAAGTAAGGTATGTCGTTGCTGGAGGTTTATCATATTCTGAGTTTATTAGAACTTATGATGATGCCGATATATTCATAGATCAGGCTTATAGTTACGATCGTGGGGTGACTGGGGCTCTGGGTATGTGTTCGGGCAAGGTTGTCTTCTCGGGCTTTGAATTAAATGAACGTTATTCTTCTAGTGTTTATGAGGAAGTTAAAAGTGTCGGTGTTAATGCTATCGATGATGTCGACAAAATGGCGGCTGTTATTTCATATCTCTTGAATAATTCCGGCGTAATTAATGAGATCAAGGGTAATGCATACGAGTATGCAGTTAGGGAATATAATGCTGACGTTATTTCAGACCAATATGTTAGAGTCTGGGAGCATGTGTTAGAGAATAAATAGCGCCTGCTCTTGCGTTGAAGGTTGTGTTTGTGGTTTTGGTTTTTCTAAGTTTGAATGAGTTTGTGCAGCTTCTGGTGTGATGTGACGCGATGAGTGAATTGACATGAAAAAATTGGATTTACCTGTTTATTTGGTTTCCTTAAAGCAAGATGCTGCCAGGCGTAGAATCTTGAGTGAAAACTTTCCTAGTTACTATCATGACTTTATTTGCGTTGAAGCGGTAGATGGGCGGACGTTACCAGCAAGTGAATACTACTCTAAAACACTTCCATTTTTTAGCGTGCATCGACGTCCAATGACTCCTGCTGAGCTTGGTTGCACGCTTAGTCACATAAAAGCCTTAAAAAGCTTTTTGGAATCCAATGAGAGTTTCGCATTAATTATCGAGGATGACGTGATAGGGCGAGACGAGGATCTGCTTAGAGTTTCAAAGAGCGTTTCTCAGCTATCTTCTTGTTCGCTGGTGTTCTGTGGATGCCAAGACGGGCTTATGAATAAGTATAAATATGGTTATAAAATAAGCGCCCATGTCCTACGAGTGCCAAGATATAACTTTGGTAACTTTTCAAGAACAGCGGCGTATGTTGTCAGTCGTTCGGCAGCAAAAGTAATTTTGAATTTTTATGAGAATAAGTATATTACGGTCGCTGATTTTTGGTTTGAGTTACTTGAAGGTGGCGATGTTGATGTATTTTATATCGCGGGTATGCGGCATCCGCTTTCGTTAGGGGGGAGTATTTTAGAAGAAGAAAGGGCTGTGCATCACAGAACAGTTGTTAGGAAGGTTTTTTCCAAAAAAATGCCTCGTCTAGTGTTTAACCGTTTTCTGGAAGAGTCGAAGCGCATTTTTAATTTAGCAAAAGGCGCTATTAAAATTGGCGTCATTTTATGAATTATTACTTTAAGTATGAGTTCGGTAATAGGGGTGCTTTTTACTGCCTTTTTTCTTCTCTTTATTTGTTGTTTCTAGTTTATAAAATTTATATAAATCCATTTGAGCTGGTGTCTGATATTCAGAGTTATTATTTGCACTTTTTATATGGTGGTTTGAGTGATTTTGGTGTGGAGTTTTTGTTGCCAGCTATGTTTTTAACGGCAAAAATAGTTGGACTTGGTTTCTATGATTTTGTCTTTCTTCTAGGTGTTCTTTATTTGTATCCTATTTTAAGGATGGCTAGATTGGTCAGAACTCCATATTTGATAATTTATTTTTCTTTCTTTCTTCTTTACTTCGTACCCAATTATGCATTTCTAATGCGGCAGTATTTTTCTTTTTTTCTGATTGTTGTTTTTTTGCTTAATAAAAGCCGTAGTTCTTATTTCTTTTTGGTCTTGTCTTTATTTGCTCACCTGTCAGCACTAATTTTAGTAGCTATTATAATTTCCAAGAATAGCCGTTTCTGGCCTTATGTTGCTTTTTTGTCAGTTGGTGTTTTTGTTTCTTCATTGATGGGATTTTCTCTGATGCAGGGAGTCTTGGATTTGTTGAATGCTGTTAGTGTTTATTTAGATAAAGACGATTTGATTAGAAAAGTTGATGCTATGGCTGCTCATACTGACTTTGATGCTGGGTCGGCCAGTGTGTATTTTATTCTTTCTTTGTCTGTTATTTTACACTCAATATATATGATTAGGGTTCGTGATAATAACCTAATATTACTGATTATGTTTGCGTCATCATGCTTGAGTTTGTTGCTTTCAGAATCTTCTGTGATCTCCAATAGAATAGGTTTTGCAGGGTATTTCTTTTCACTTCCATATTTTTCAATGGTTGTTAGTCTTTTTTGTTTTGTTGATGGTTATAAACTAAGACTGAGATCCTGTTGTAAATCGTAGCTTGGTTTCTTTATGCGAGGTTTTCAAGGTTGGCTGAGCTCCATGTGAA
The DNA here is from genome assembly GCF_014077575.1 of Pseudomonas sp. 5Ae-yellow. Taxonomy (NCBI): domain Bacteria; kingdom Pseudomonadati; phylum Pseudomonadota; class Gammaproteobacteria; order Pseudomonadales; family Pseudomonadaceae; genus Pseudomonas; species Pseudomonas sp. 5Ae-yellow. The sequence continues at coordinate 42,697 of NZ_JACGWE010000024.1, forward strand.
GGGGGTTTGCGATTAATATACTATTAGTTATTACAGGGTTGGGTATGGGCGGTGCTGAGAGCCAGGTTGTTAATCTGGCTGACGAGTTCGTTAAAAAGGGGCATCATGTGACTTTGGCTTACTTGGTGGGTCCTGTATTGATGTCGCCAAACTCAAATAAAATAGACGTAGTTTGGTTGAAAGGTGATCGCAACATCCTAGGTTTTTTAAAAGCGTTCTTTTATTTAAATAGGTTGGTGACTAGTCTACAGCCAGATGTTGTTCACAGTCACATGTTTCATGCCAATATATTGGCGCGGCTTGCGCGCTTGTTCACCACAGTTCCTCGTTTGGTGTCTACTGCGCATAGTAATAATGAAGGTGGAAAGTTTCGCATGCTGGCATATAGAGTGACGGATGGCCTTGCGCATGAATTTACCAATGTCAGTCAGGGCGCTTTGGATTCTTTTGAACGCAAGAAAGCTGCGCCTTTGGGGCGTATGATTGCGACACCTAATGGTATCGATACACAAAGGTTCAATTTTAGGCTGGTCTCGCGTCAGCGCCTCCGCTCTGAACTGGGTCTTCAGAATAGGAAGGTTTTTATCGCTATAGGCCGTTTTCATGAAGCAAAAGATTATCCTAACTTATTAGATGCCTTTTCTATTTTTTGCGAAAACGAATCAACGAGTCATTTGGTAATTGTGGGTGATGGAGAGCTGCGGCCCGAAATTGAGGAACGGATGAGGACACTTGGTTTGGACTCTAAAGTGAGCCTATTAGGAGTTCGTAAGGACGTGCCGGAGTTACTTTCTGCTGCAGATTTTTTTGTGCTTTCTTCCGCTTGGGAAGGTTTCGGACTGGTGGTTGCTGAAGCGATGTCTACTGAGCGTGTTGTTATTGCCACGGACAGTGGTGGGGTGGCGGAGGTGCTAGGTGGTAACGGATTTCTGGTTCCACCTCGGGATAGCAAAGCATTAGCTAAAGGTATGCAAAAAGCGATTGATTTGTCTAACGCCGAGGCCAAAGAATTTGGCAGAAAGTCCAGGCAGCACGTTGTCGAAATGTTTAGCTTGAATAGAACTGTATCCCGTTGGCTCGAAATTTATGCGCATGGTTATTAGCGATGATGCCAGATAGGATTGCGTATGGAGCGTAAGCTCTCCGCTTTGTACATGCAGAGTTTTTGGGCATGATAAGTAGAAAATGCATGTTATACCCAATGGCTTTGAGCTGGAAAAGGGCACGTTATCTAGCTACACGCCCAACTCTTTCGGTAATGAGTTGGGCGTAATGCATGGCTGTTGGTTGGTGATTTATGTTGGTCGTTTTAACCCAGTCAAGGACCACAAAACCTTTATTGAAGCGGGGTGCAGCAGTGCATCAGACTGTTTTATCTATTTGGTTAGCGCAATGATGTGCCTGAGTTTTTTAGGTCAGTGAGTTTTTGCTTGCATTCCGTAACGTAGGGTTTCCTAAGCACCCTGGGTGAGGCTGTGGCGCTGGGCTTACCCCGTAACACCGTAAGCGATCCATAAACCCCGTATTGCGATGATCGTTGCAGATCAGTAAGCAACCGGGCCGCAGCGCCAAGGCAGCAGCGCTTCGTAGTCCTCGGCGGACGCTGCCAGCGGCAGCCGTTCCATTAC
>NZ_JACGWE010000134.1:0-606 GCF_014077575.1 Pseudomonas sp. 5Ae-yellow
TATATCCGATGGGTTCGAGCAGTCGCTGGTGATTGAACCAATGCACCCATTGGAGCGTGGCCAGTTCCACCTGCTCACGATTGCGCCACGAGCGTCTGTGGATCACTTCGGCCTTGTACAGGCCGTTGATCGTCTCAGCCAGGGTATTGTCGTAGCTGTCCCCTTTGCTGCCTACCGACGGCTCCACGCCAGCCTCGGCCAACCGTTCGCTGTAGCGGATACTGACGTATTGCGACCCGCGATCGCTATGGTGGATCAGGTGGCTACCGCGTTCAGGCTGACGTTCGTACAAGGCTTGTTCCAGCGCATCCAGCACGAAGTCGGTTGTCATCGATGGGCTCACCCGCCAGCCGACAATGCGCCGGGCAAAGACGTCCACAACGAAGGCCACGTACAGCCAGCTTTGCCAAGTGGAAACATAGGTGAAGTCGGACACCCACAACTGATTCGGTCGGTCGGCTCGGAACTGCCGGTTCACTTTGTCCAGCGGGCACGGAGCCTTGTGGTCGCTGACTGTGGTGCGGACGATCTTGCCACGCCGGACTCCGCGCAGGCCAAGTCGTCGCATCAACCGCTCGACCGTGCAGCGGGCCACGGCGTCTCCTT
>NZ_JACGWE010000135.1:0-606 GCF_014077575.1 Pseudomonas sp. 5Ae-yellow
TATATCCGATGGGTTCGAGCAGTCGCTGGTGATTGAACCAATGCACCCATTGGAGCGTGGCCAGTTCCACCTGCTCACGATTGCGCCACGAGCGTCTGTGGATCACTTCGGCCTTGTACAGGCCGTTAATCGTCTCAGCCAGGGCATTGTCGTAGCTGTCCCCTTTGCTGCCTACCGACGGCTCCACGCCAGCCTCGGCCAACCGTTCGCTGTAGCGGATACTGACGTATTGCGACCCGCGATCGCTATGGTGGATCAGATGGCTACCGCGTTCAGGCTGACGTGCGTATAAGGCCTGTTCCAGCGCATCCAGCACGAAGTCGGTTGTCATCGATGGGCTCACCCGCCAGCCGACAATGCGCCGGGCAAAGACGTCCACAACGAAGGCCACGTACAGCCAGCCTTGCCAAGTGGAAACATAGGTGAAGTCGGACACCCACAACTGATTCGGTCGGTCGGCTCGGAACTGCCGGTTCACCTTGTCCAGCGGGCACGGAGCCTTGTGGTCGCTGACTGTGGTGCGGACGATCTTGCCACGCCGGACTCCGCGCAGGCCAAGTCGTCGCATCAACCGCTCGACCGTGCAGCGGGCCACGGCGTCTCCTT
>NZ_JACGWE010000006.1:0-149562 GCF_014077575.1 Pseudomonas sp. 5Ae-yellow
CGGGGATATAGAGCAGGGGGGGGCGCTCGGCACCCGTATCTGATGCCGAGCTTCGTTAACGGCTATTTAGAGGGTAAAGCCACCGTCAATAGGAATGATGTTGCCTGTCATGTAAGCGCCGCCAGCGCTTGCCAACATAATGGCCAGTGCCGACATTTCTTCTTCACGTCCCCAGCGTTTCATCGGGATGTGCTGGCAATCTGCTGCCATTGCCTCGGGGTCGCTGTGGATGTGCTGGGTCATTTTGCTCGGGAAACGGCCGGGCGCAATAACGTTAACATTAATATGCTCACTCACTAGCTCACGCGCCAGGTTGCGCGACAATTGGTGTACGGCTGCCTTGCTAGGGCCGTAAGAATATGCTTCTTCACCAAAGGAACTGATTCCGGCAACCGAGCCAATGTTGATCACGCGTGTCGGGTTCGCCGCACTAGCGTTTTTACGCAGCATGGGCAGCAGTTGCTGAATGCAGCTGAATACCGATGTCACATTGAGCTGCATGACCTTTTCCCAGCCTGATACCGGGAAATCCTCCAGTGGGGCTCCCCAGCTGGTACCTGCATTATTTACGAGAATATCGAGGTGGTCGGTGTGCTGAGCAACGTCAGCAGCGAGCTGCTTGGCTCCAGCTTCGCTCGACAGGTCTGCGCCGATGGCAATGCACTCGCCGTACTGACTTAGCTCTTTTGCTGTCTGTTGGCCCTCGGCGAGCTTGCGGCAGCATATGATGACCTTAGCGCCAGCCTCCAAGTAACCCTGCGCGATCATACGGCCAATTCCGCGGCTACCACCGGTAACCAATGCCGTGCGGCCTTCGAGGCTAAAGTATTGCTGCATGTGATGACTCCTTGTTGTTGGTTGGAAAGCCGGTTTGGCTGTTACTGACACCTTAATACGCGGGTCTCGCGCTCCCCAAGCAAAGAGGAGGGTTATCCAGAGTACAAATGCTGCCTCATACGTGTCGGGTGATCAGGCGCTTTAGCCGCTTTTGCTTTATCCTGTTGCCATCGCGTCACGGGTGCGCCGGGTAAATGAACTGTTTGTCTGCCTGCGTATCTGAGTGTCTGCATCAATCAACTGGTAAACGAGGTGGTCATGGGCCCAGTAAGGCGTTCACGCAAGGAAGATGCATCAGCCTGGACAGTGGCAGACAGCCGCAGCGTCTACGGTATTCGGCACTGGGGTGCAGGCTATTTCAATGTCAGTGATGCGGGTCATGTAGAAGTCATGCCGCGCGGCGCAGATGCTGGCAGCATTGATCTGCATGAGCTGGTCGGTCAGTTGCGTGACAGTGGTTTGGACCTGCCTCTTTTGGTGCGCTTCCCGGATATTTTGCAATCGCGTGTAAAGCAGCTGACGGGCGCTTTCGACCAAAGCATCGCCGCGCTGGACTACAGCAGCGGCTACACCGCGCTCTATCCAATCAAGGTGAACCAGCAGGAGACTGTGGTCGAAAGCATCATTGCGACCGAAAACGTGTCTATCGGCCTGGAAGCGGGCTCCAAGCCCGAGCTGATGGCCGTGCTGGCACTTGCGCCCAAGGGCGGCACCATCGTCTGTAATGGCTATAAGGATCGCGAGTTCATCCATTTGGCGCTGATTGGTCAGAAGCTGGGCCATAACGTGTTTCTGGTTATTGAAAAGGAATCCGAGGTTCGCTTGGTAATTGAAGAGGCGGAGAAGCTCGGTGTCACGCCACAGGTCGGACTACGTGTGCGGCTTTCATCACTGGCTTCCAGCAAATGGGCCGATACCGGTGGGGAAAAATCCAAGTTCGGCTTGTCGGCTGCGCAATTGCTTCGCGTGGTAGACGCGTTTACTGCGGCGGGTCTGCAGGATGGTGTGCGGTTACTGCACTTCCACATGGGATCACAGATTGCCAATTTGGCGGATTATCAGCACGGTTTTCGCGAGGCCATTCGTTATTTTGGCGAACTGCGTGCGCTGGGCTTGCCGGTCGATCACATTGATGTGGGTGGTGGTCTGGGTGTGGACTACGACGGTACCCATTCGCGTAATGCCAGCTCGATCAACTATGACGTCAACGAGTACGCGCAGACGGTCGTCGGCATGCTGAAGGACTTCTGCGACGAGCAGGGTCTGCCACACCCGCACATCTTTTCCGAGAGCGGTCGTGCCATGACGGCGCATCACGCGGTGCTGGTGGTTCAGGTTACTGATGTGGAACGCTACAACGACGTGCTGCCGCAGATAGACAATCTTGAAGAGCTGCCCCAGGTGGTGCGCAATCTGGTGGGTCTGCAGGATCAGCACGATATCGAAATGGTCACTGAGACCTATTGGCGGGCGACGCACTACATGGCTGATGTGGCGGCGCAGTACGCTGAGGGCAAGCTGACGCTGTCACAGAAGGCACTAGCCGAGCAGTGTTACTTTGCGCTCTGCAACCGTTTGCACACGCAGTTGAAGGCGCGCCAGCGTTCTCATCGTCAGGTGCTGGACGAGCTAAACGACAAAATGGCCGATAAGTACATCTGTAACTTTTCGGTCTTCCAGAGCCTGCCGGATACCTGGGCGATTGACCAGGTGCTGCCGATCGTGCCATTGGATCGACTTGAAGAGGAGCCGCTGCGTCGCGCTGTTTTGCAGGATCTGACCTGTGACTCTGATGGCAAGATTCGCCACTATGTGGACGAGCAGAGCATCGAAAACAGTCTGCCGGTGCATGAGTTGCGCGAGGGTGAGGATTATCTGTTGGGTATCTTCCTGGTGGGTGCTTATCAAGAGATCTTGGGTGATATGCACAACCTGTTCGGTGATACCGATTCGGTCAATGTCTACCTGCGCCCGGACGGTAAAGTAGTGCACGGCGGTATCGAGACCCACGACACCATCGAAGATATGTTGCGCTACGTGCACTTTGCTCCGGATGAACTGGTGACCTTGTATCGCGATAAGGTCGCAGGGGCCAAGCTGAGTCCCGCGGAGCGCACCCGCTTTGTGGATGCGCTGCGTCTGGGCCTGACTCGTTCGTCCTACCTTAGCGCCGAGTAGTGATCAGGCTGCGGCGGCCAGGCTGATCCAGGTCGCCTCAGCCCAGGCAACAGCCTGGCCGCTCTGGTTATACAGGGCGGTACCAGCAAAATGTTTGCGGCCATCGTGGCTCAGTGCCCAGCCGCTCACTACCAATTGCTCTCCGGCCCGGATGGGCTGATCGATGTGGGCGGCAAAACGCCCGAGTAGAGCGGTGCCTGCCTGGTCGCGCACAGCGAAGTAGCCCGGGCAATCCAGCGCCGCCCAAAGGTATTCACTAGCGACCACGCCATCTTCAGCTGCCAATGTCTCGTCTGGCGTCCAGAGCGCGGCGACGTGCTCTTCTCTTTGTTCGGTCGGACCGGCAAAAATACGCAGGCCATCCAGGGGTTCGCGGTCCGTCCCGCAGACGAAGCAACAGGGCAGGTTGTGCTGTTCAAATCCTTTGAAACCTTGCTGAGCTTTCTTGGCTGTATTCGCACTCACAGCGTCCGGCAGTTTGAGTTCGAGGTTGTAGGGCTTGGCGCTAGCCAGTAGCTGCTCGCCGAGCTTGAGCTGTGCGCCGTCAGCTTTAACGACTAGTTGCAGAGGTGTATCCAGTGGCGGTGGCGCATGCAGCGTGACTTGGCATGGCATGCCTAGCGCGTTGGCCAGCAGCCCGCAAACGTAACCGCCGTTGCCGCTGTTGGGTGGTCCGCAGAAGCGTGAGTTGATGGTGATGATCTGTTCTTTATGCTGCATAGCGATTCCTCAAAATACGGGCCTCAGTGGCTCCAGCCACCGCAGACGGGAAATACCTGGCCGACAAAGCAGTTGGCGGCGTCGCTGCAAAGATAGGCGGCGAAACTGGCGTCTTCTTCAGCTGATACCAATCGGCCTAGCGGAACCTCGCGTTGCAGGCGCGCCTGGAACGCCGGATTCGCCTGGATGTCGTCGGGAAAATAAGTGGGATTGTCGACGAAGTTCTGCGCAATCGCGTTGACTTGAATTCCTTTGCTGGCCACTTCGGCCCCTACCGCCTGAATCCAGGCCAACTGAGCACCGCGCGCGGCGCTGTAACTGGACGCGCGCTTCATACCGCGCAGCGCCGAGGCGCTGCCCATAAGCAGAATCTTGCCCTTTTGGCGTGCAATCATCCCGGGCAGCACCGCGCGAGCAAAACGCGGTAAGGGATCAACCATGTGGCGAAACAGCAGCCCCCACTCTTCGTCTTCGACCTCGCTGGCTGCTGTGCTGGGAGCGGGTACGCCCAGATTGAGCAGCAAAACATCCAACTCCCCGGCTTCTTTGATCGCCTGAGCTGGTGCTTTTGGATCCAGAAAGTCCCGTTGATCGGCTATCACTGTGGCACCACAAGCCTGCAGGATTGCGTTCAGTGAGGGGCCCATAAAATCATTGGCCTGGGTTAGCAAAATACGCTTACCGTCAAGGTTGCAAAGTGTCATAGCCAGTCTCCTGCTCTCGTCGACAACCTTTAGTATGCGGCAAAGTGTGCAGCCAGAAAGGGTAGCAGTTGGGCGTTCACCTCTGCTGGTTTCTCGGCTTGAATCCAATGCCCGCAATCAGCGATGACGTGTTGTTCAACCTTTGGGATAACGCTGGGCATTTTTTTGATGGTGTATGCCTCCAAAGAACCTACTGGGTCGCGGTCACCGATTAAAAACAAGGCAGGTTGCTCGATCTGTTTGCCGGCCAGTGGTGCCGTGCGCTCCCAGTTACGTTCAAAGTTGCGGTACCAGTTGATGGGGCCGTGAAATCCGCTCTGCTCAAAGGTCTTTACATAAACGGCGAAGGCTTCTTCTGAGCACCAATGCGGTGGGCTACCGGGATCGATGTAATCCTCCAGCCAGGCTGCGTCGGCGGGTTTGTCCTGCACTAGCGTATTGCCTTCCTGGCTGTTGGACAGACCATGCATCATCAACCGCATGGTGCGCGGTATGTCGGCTGCCATTTCCGCTTCTGCCAGTCCTGATTGTTGAAAGTAGACGATGTAGTGAAAACGATCCTTGTAGGCTTCGCGCATCATATTGATTGCCGGTTGCCGCGGGCGCCCCCCAAAGGGCACCGACATTCCGCATACCGCTTTCACCCGCGCGGGCTCAAGCAAGGCAAGATGCCAGGCGATGGGGGCCCCCCAATCGTGACCTATCATCGCTACTTGTTCATGACCCAGGTAGTTCATCGCTCCCTGAATGTCGGCGCAAAGAGTAATCAGATCGTAGGCTTCGACCGCTTCAGGAGCGCTGCTGGCACCGTAACCGCGCATTTCAGGGATGAGCACTCGGTAGCCTTGGTTGGCCAGCACTTTCGCCTGATGTCGCCAGGAGTACCAGCACTCTGGAAAACCGTGCAGCAGCCAGACGGGCCGACCGTCTCGGGGGCCAGCGGTATACAGACTTAGTTTTATGTTATTGGTGGGTACCAGCTGGTGCTCAAACTGATCCATCGGGGTGCTCCATTGGTGTGTGCTGGGGACACTATCGCAAAAGTACAGGTCCTTGGCTTGCTCCTTGCTTTAGCTATTCATCAGCCGAAGTGTGCGTCATGCGTGCAGTGGATGTCGGAAGATTTTATGCCTTGGTAGATATGTCGTGGAGCGCATAGCTGAACTATTCTCAGTGACGACGCGGTTTCGAAGAGCGAAGGAGAAATGCTCAGTATGAAAGGATCCAGGAATGGGGTCAGCTTGCAGTGGCTTATAGCCAGTACCATCGTCTTGTGTTTGCTGGCGATGCTGAGCATTACCGCCTGGCAAGGTTATCGTAGCTCGCAGACGCTGCTGATTGAGACCGCCAACGACTCTGCCCAGCAACTGGGGGCCTTGCTCAATGAAAGAGCAGAGCGTTTGCTTGACCCGGCTGAAGGCGCTCTGCGTATCTTGACCTTCGACCCGTTAGTGCAGTCACAGAATCTTGAGCAGCGGCTTCAGCGCCTGCCGGTCATGTTTGAAACCCTGCGCAGTAATCACACCTTAAGCGCTGTTTATATCGGCTACGCCAATGGCGACTTTTTTTTGCTGCGGCGGCTGCATGAAGGAGTGCGGCTTGGTCGCCAGAAAATACCGCTAAACTCGGTTTTTGTTGTGCAGTCGATTGAGCAGTCGGCTGCTGGCGAAAACCCGGTTGCTCGTTGGTTGTTTTATGACAATCAGGGCGGGCTCTTGGAGAGCAGGCGCCTGCCTGACTACGACTTCGACCCGCGTAACCGGCCCTGGTATCAGGAGGCCGTTGTTTCCCCAGGTTTGATTCTGACCGAACCTTATGTATTTTTTACCACGGGTCAGGTGGGTATCACCATGGCCAAGCACAGTGCCAGCGGGGCGGTGATTGGCCTGGACGCGTCGGTCAGTGATCTGGGCGGCGAGGTGACTGAGCTGAGGTTGACACCGGGCACCGAGACCGTCCTATTGAGCGGTGATGATACGGTGATTGCCTATACGGATCTGCAGCGTGTTTTTCAGCGCGATAGCCAGGGCGTGCATTTAGCCAGCCTTGAGGAGTTGGGGGTGCCTGTTCTCCAGCAAATTCAGTATCTCCCTGAGCCGCCACGCCAGCCAATGTTGCTGAGCGTAAACGGTGAGGATTGGTATGTGCTGAGTTTGCCTTTGAGCCGCATAGGCGATAGCGAAGGACATATTCTTATTGCCATACCGGAAGCCGAAATGCTGGCAGGGGTCCGTGATAGTTTACAGCGGCAAGCGCTTTGGGCCTTGGTGGTGGCCGCGGTATTGTTGTTGATTGGCTGGGCGCTGGGTCAGCGCCTCGGCCAGCCCCTGAAGCTGCTGGGCGACCAGGTTAATCAGTTGGCCAGCCTGGATTTCAATACGCCTATCGGTGTGCGCTCGCGCATTCGCGAGGTGAATAGTTTGAGCAAGATGGTGGCTCAGATGGCTAAGGCGATCGGTAACTTTCAAACGATCACGCATACGCTTAATCATGAAACCCAGCTCGAGCGAATGTTGGATGTGGTGCTGGCGCAACTGGTCGAGATTGCCGGCGGGCGCGGTGGCGCGGTTTATTTATGCGACGAGGATGGCGAGGTTCTGCGCCGCACTGGCAGCTCGCATGCGGAACACTATCCAGCGCAGTTGCCACTGACTGATGCTCTTTACGATGCGCCAGCGCGCACCTTGGCGGCTCTGCTGGACGATGAACATCGCTACCTGACGCTGGCTTTGCATGATCGCCAGCATGTACTGCAAGGTGTTCTGGTTGTGGAGGTCTCACCGCTGTTGCCCGAGGACTCTGTCGGCAGTCTGAGGCGATTTTTGGGTAGTCTGGCCGGGACGCTGGCAGTGGCGATCGAAACCCGTGAGCTCTTTGCAGATCAACAGATTTTGCTGGAGTCAATTATCCGCTTGCTCGCTACCGCTATCGATGCCAAATCACCTTATACCGGCGGGCACTGCGACCGGGTTCCGCAATTGGCCGAGATGCTACTCAAGGAGGCGGAGGCAACTCAGCAGGGCCCATTGGCCGGCTTTCAACTTGATGAGCAGCAGCGCTATGAGTTTAGAATCGCTGCCTGGCTGCACGACTGCGGCAAAATCACCAGCCCCGAATATGTGGTTGATAAGGCCACCAAGCTGGAAACGCTGTACAACCGTATCCATGAGATTCGCACCCGTTTTGAAGTGCTGTGGCGTGATGCCGATATTCGTTATTGGCAGGGCCGTGCTGCAGGTGAAGATGAATCTTTACTGCAGCGGCAACGCGAGCTTGAACAGGGCCGTCTGCGCGACGATTTTGCATTGGTTGCCCAAGCCAATACCGGTGGCGAGTTCATGGCTGACACCGACGTGCAGCGGCTTGAAACCATTGCTCAGCAGAGCTGGTTGCGCCATTTTGATAATCGTTTGGGGTTATCCGGTGAAGAGGAACGGCAGCTGTCCGGCGTCCCTATCGCGCCGTTACCTGCCGAGGAAAAGCTACTCGCGGATCGGCCAGAGCATCTGTTTGCCTGGGGCGAGCGTAAGCCACCGGTGGTGGCAGGAGATCCAGCCAACCGTTGGGGATTTGATATGCAATTGCCGGAGCACAGCAAGAACCTTGGCGAGCTCTACAATCTGTGTATCGCGCGTGGCACTCTCACGGCCGAGGAGCGTTTCAAGATCAATGATCACATCGTGCAAACCTTGATCATGCTGTCGACGCTGCCCTTTCCCAAGTCACTGGCCAAAGTGCCAGCGCTGGCCGCCACTCATCACGAAAAACTGGACGGTACCGGCTACCCGCGTCGCCTGAGTGGTGACCACTTGTCGGTAGAAGACCGCATATTGGCTATTGCCGACATATTTGAAGCGCTCACGGCAGCGGACCGGCCTTATAAAAAGGCTAAAACGCTATCTGAATCGGTAAGGATTATGTTGTTTATGGCACGCGATCAGCACATTGATGCAACGCTGCTGGCCTTGTTTTTGCGCTCTGGCGCGTATCGTCACTACGCTGAGCGTTTTCTGGCGACCGAGCAAAGGGATGAGATCGATGTTGAGGCGTGTGTCGGGCAGCTACGCGACTGGGGTTTGTTGCATGACTAGTGAGGTCATGCGGGTATAACGGCCAGATGAAATTGGCCGCCCTCGGCTTCGAGTGGAGCCAGGGCCTGAATACAGTAGGTCAGCTCTTGCAACAGTTGCGGTTGTTGGCTGCTCACGTGCAGGCCGCGTTCAATGTGCTGCTGCAGTGCCTCCAGGCTACTCATTCCGGCAGCAATGGGTTGCCAGCTCATATCCTCAATGCCATAAGCCAGGCCGGTTTCCGGATCAGTGATTGGCTCTGTAGTAGGTAGCGCAGTAGCGTTGTCGTCAATCAGCTCGACGGCCTGAATCAATTCGATTGCGGTAGTGTCGATGAAGCGGCTCAGCTCGGTTACACCCAATGTCTTGCAGAGTCGGTCCAGCGCGCCTATTTCGGCACTGATCGCCTCTAACCGGCGATCACCGCCTTTGAAACTGCGGTCGAGCAAAGTATTGAGCCGTAGCACGCTGGACACTGATTTCTCCTGGTTGGGTGGCGCTGCAGTTGATTAGCTTACCGCACTGACTAGTGGGCTTGCATATCGGTGTTTACTCGATCCAGCGATATAGCGTGCGCCGGGTAATACCAAGAATATCGGCTGCCTTGCGTTTATTGCCGTCGGTGGCGTCCAGAACCTGATGAATATAGCGGCGCTGCACACTTTCAAGGCTGGGCAGTTGTGCCAGTGATGGCGAGCTGCTGATAGCCTTGAGTGGATCGCTCAAGGTGGTATCGATAGCTGAGCTGCTGGCGCTCTGCATACGCTCAGGCAGGTTCTGTAATTCGATGAAAGCGCCCTGAGAAAAAGTCGCAGCGCGCTCAACTGCATTCTGCAATTCACGCACATTGCCGGGAAACGCATAGTGCAGCAATGCCTGCAGGGCGGCGTCACTAAACCCTTTGAGTTCGCGTTGTTGGCGCGCGTTGAAGCGTGCCAGGAAAAAGTCCGCCAGATAGTGGATGTCATCGCTGCGTTCCCTTAGCGGCGGGACCTGCAGGTTGAAGGTCTCCAGGCGGTAGAACAGGTCCTCGCGAAAGCTGCCCTGTTCAACGCACTCGGCCAGGTTGCGGTTGGTCGCTGCGATGACGCGGACATCCAGCTGAATTTCGTGGTCGCTGCCGACCGGCCGCACATTGCCGTCCTGTAGTGCACGGAGCAATTTGGCTTGCAGTGCCAGCGGCATTTCCCCAATCTCGTCGAGCATCAGGGTGCCGCCCTCGGCCTGCTGAAAGAGTCCGGCTCGTGCCTTGCGGGCGCCAGTGTAGGCCCCCGCTGCGTGGCCGAAGAATTCGCTCTCCATGAGCTCTGCCGGAATGCCGCCGCAGTTCACCACCATGTAAGGTTTGCCGCTGCGCACGCTTTCTTCATGCACCGCGCGGGCGACCAGCTCTTTACCTGTGCCGCTTTCACCCTGAATCAGCACGGGACCATCGGCGCTCGCCATCTGCCTTATATGTTGAAACAGCCTGCGCATACTGCTGCTCTGGCCGATGATGCCGTGGAATTGCTCCACGGCCATGATCGAGCGATAGCGCTGAACCTCACGACGCAGGCGCCGATTCTCCAGTAACCGCTTGACCGTAAGCTGAAAGTGATCAATTTCCAGGGGTTTGGTGAGAAAATCATCGGCCCCGTTTTGTAGTGCATTGACCGCCTGCTGTACCGAGCCAAAGGCGGTGATGATCAGTACGGCGGGTGCGGGCGACAGTGCCTGTGCGGGCGGTAGCAGGCTGAGACCGTCAGCACCGGGTAGCCGCAAGTCGCTGATCAATAGGTCGATATCAGACTGCTGCAATGGTATGAGTGCCTCTTCTGCGCTGGCACAGGCGGTCACCTGATAGCCCTCGGCTTCCAGCTCTTCCTGTAGTAGCTCGCGCAAGCCGCTGTCGTCTTCGACCAGCAGCAAGTGTTCGGTATGGCTCATACGCTTGCCTCCTTGTGTATCGGTAATCGCATGCTGGCCCGGCAGCCGCCGTCGGGATGGTTGCTCAGCAGCAGCTCGCCGCCGTGTTCTTCTACAATGGTTTGCACTATGGCCAGGCCCAGGCCAGTGCCTTCGCCGGGGGGCTTGGTGGTGTAGAAGGGTTCCATTAGCTTTTCTCGGTTGGTTTCCGGCAGCCCGGGACCGTCGTCACTGACGCTGATCAGTAAATGCTGATCCTGATACTCAAGGCCGACCGTTACCTTGCTACTGGCTGCCTGCAGTGCGTTCCGTAGCAGGTTGAGAAGTGCCAGTTCCAGTCTCGCCGGATCACCGAATAGTGCTGGCAAATCAGTTTCATATTGGCTTTGCAGCGCTATTGCGGTCTGTTCAAATTCGGGGGTGATGGCATCGATTGCGGTGGCGGTCAGTTGAGCTGGATCGGTTTTACGCAGTGTTGCTGCTGCCGGGCGACTGTAGTCCAGCAGTTGCTTGACGGTGCTGGTGAGGCGGGCGACCTGGGCGCGAATGGCGGCAAATTCGCGCTGTTGTGGTGAGTCATTGGCGCTGCTGCGTTGCAGGCGATGAGTGCGGCCATCAATCACGCTCAGCGGTGCGCCCAGTTCATGCGCAACACCCCGCGCCATACCGCCAATGGCTGCCATCTTCTCGTTATCTTTGAGTTGAGCCAGCAGAGCGGTTTCTGCCGCGCGGTGGCCATCAACCTCCCTGCGCGCCTGTTCTATGCTGTCGAGCATATGATTCAGGCCTGTCGCCAGTGCGGCTACTTCGGTTGGCCCTTCCCGCGCGGCACGGTGCGAGTGATCGCCTTGCGCCACTTGTTGCATGTGCGCCAGCAGTTTGTCCACGTGTCGGCCGACGCCACCATAGTGACCAAGCATGACGGCGCAGATAATGGTCAAGCCCAGCAGGCCCCATGCTGCCCAGGCAATAATAGTGAGCTGGTCCAGGGCGCGGCCAAAATCGCTGGCGCGCCGAGTGATCTGAATCAGACCTTGAATATTGCCGCCCACATCAAACAGTGGCATGAAGTGCGAAAACAGATGTCGGCCCCCGACCTGGCTAAAGCCTTGCTGGGATTGTCCGGTAGTAACAATCAGGTCGGGAATCCTGGTTCGTGTGAGATCGCTTTCGGTGACGCCAGCCGAGGCTAGCCTTACGCCGTTGACATCGAACACTGACGCACCGTAGACCTCGCCCAGCACAAAGACCGAGCCCAGTGCCAGCTCTATTGCCTGGCGGTCGTTCTCGCCTAACGCAGTGCCAATCGGAATGCTGATAGCGCGGCCGATTAGCTCCAGGTCGTTCTTTAATCGCTGTTGCTGGAATTGGTTGGCTTGCTCTAGCCCGAAGCGGATGCCCAGCGCCGTCAATACCAGCAGCGGGAGCACGACAAATAACAGTAGGGTGCGTTGCAGGCCGCTGAGTCTAGGTAAGGGCCAGCGCTGAGTTAGTGTGCCAAATTTAAACGGTTCATTTTTGCTCATGTTTAAAAAAGATACATATAAAGCGGTGGATTGCCAATAGTGGGGGGCTATTTTTTATACTTTAATTTTATGTTTTATATATAAATCAGTGTCTTGAAGTGTTTTGTGCAAAGTTGGCACGGACTCTGTATTACCTTCAGTGAGTTCAACCGAAGGAGATACTCATGATGAACATTAAAAAATTCAGTGCTGCTCTTATCATCGCCACCATGACCGCCGGCGTTCCTGTCGCTATGGCGCAATCCATGGATAGCGGCGCGCAGCAAGGTTACGGTACAGCGCAGGCTGCAGCGCCGGTTAGCGAGGCTGATCTGGAAAAGTTCGTCAATGCGGAAAAGAAAGTTAACGAGATCCGTGAAGAGCTTACCGATGAGTTGAGCAGCGCCGGTGACCAGCAAGAAGCCCAGCAAATGCAGATGGGGGCCCAGAAAGATATGGTCGAGGCTATAGAAGGCGAGGATCTTGATATTCCCCGTTACAACGAGATCGCTTCACGCATGCAAACTGACATGGAGCTGCGTCAGCGCGCTCAGCAGGTCAATTAAGCGCCAGTACGGTTAGATCTCAGAAAGGGGCTTCGGCCCCTTTTTGCTGTGTGTTCGGTCGTGTTAGTTGGCGTCTATATATTCAGGCCGTTGCGCTAGCCCCCACTTCAGGTAGTCCACCAGTTGGCGTACCTTGGGTGAGAGGTGACGTTGCTGTGGGTAGAGTGCCCACACGGCGGTATGCGGGGGCTGATGTTGTGGCAACAGCGCGCGTAATGCACCACTGCGGAGATGTTCACGCACGTAGTAGTCGGGTAGCTGACACAGGCCAAACCCCCGCAGCGCCGCCTCCAATACCGCCTGCCCACTGTTACAGCGCCAGTTGCCCTGCACGCGAACGGGGACTTCTTTTCCTCGTTGCTGAAAACTCCATAGATCGTTACTGCCGATCAGGCAGTTGTGGCGGGGCAGTTCCGACAAGCTGTGCGGCGCGCCATGATGAGCTAGGTAACTGGGTGCCGCGCAAAGATACATGTGCCTGGGCGCGATGCGCGTGGCTATCATGCTGGAATCCTGCAGGCGGCCCAGGCGAATCGCCAGATCGTAGCTGCCGTGGAGCAGGTCGAGTGTCTGGTTGGTCAGGGTCATTTCCACCCGCAGTTGCGGATGGCGCTGCATGAAATCGTCCACCAGGGGCATTATGAAGCTCTCGCCGTAGGCCACAGCGCAGGTCAGGCGCAGTAACCCTTTGGGTTCGCTACTCAGGTCGGTGATGGCTTGCAGGGCTTCGTCGCGCGCATCTTGCAGTCGCTGACAGTGTTGCAGAAAGGTCTGGCCGGCTTCTGTGAGGCTGACTTTGCGCGTGCTGCGGTAGAACAGGCGGGTCTGCAGGCGATCTTCCAGGCGTGCGATTTGCCGGCTGACATGTGACGAGGATAACCCCATGCGCGCTGCGGCGCCGCTGAAGTGGCCAAGCTCGGCTACGCAGACAAACTCGTCTATGCCGTCCCACTGATTCATGCTTTATCCCTGTGTAGCAATAATGTTTTGCTGATCTGGCTATTATCCACAAAACGAAGGTCTACTACACTGCATGGCATCGTAAACACCCCGAGGAGTATTCGTATGATCAAATCTCGCGCCGCCGTGGCTTTTGGCCCAGGCAAGCCACTGGAAATCGTTGAAGTTGATGTCGCGCCACCACAAAAGGGTGAAGTGCTGGTACGTATCGTCGCCAGTGGTGTCTGTCATACCGATGCCTTCACCCTGTCGGGCGATGATCCAGAGGGTATTTTTCCGGCCATTTTGGGGCACGAAGGTGGCGGTATTGTAGAGGCGGTAGGTGAGGGTGTTACCTCGCTGGAAGTGGGGGATCACGTCATCCCGCTGTACACCGCCGAATGTCGCACCTGTAAATTCTGTACCTCCGGCAAAACCAATCTCTGCCAGGCGGTGCGCGCTACCCAGGGCAAGGGCGTGATGCCTGATGGCACGTCGCGCTTTTCTTATAAAGGCGAGCCTATCTACCACTACATGGGTACCTCGACCTTCTCTGAGTACACAGTAGTGCCGGAAATTTCACTGGCCAAAATTCCTAAAGAAGCCCCGCTGGAGAAGGTGTGCCTGCTGGGTTGTGGGGTGACCACGGGTATTGGTGCAGTGCTGAACACCGCCAAGGTCACTGAGGGCTCCACTGTTGCCATCTTCGGGCTCGGCGGCATCGGCCTGGCGGCGATCATCGGTGCGACCATGGCCAAGGCCAGCCGCATTATTGCGGTTGATATCAATCCGGCCAAATTCGACATTGCTCGTGAACTGGGTGCGACTGATTTCGTTAATCCAAAGGATTACGACAAGCCGATTCAGGAAGTCATCGTCGATATGACCGATGGCGGTGTGGACTATTCCTTTGAGTGCGTCGGCAACGTGCAGTTGATGCGCGCTGCGCTGGAATGCGCACACAAGGGCTGGGGCGAGTCGACCATCATCGGTGTCGCCGGTGCTGGCCAGGAAATCAGCACACGTCCGTTCCAGCTGGTGACTGGTCGCGTCTGGCGTGGCAGCGCCTTTGGTGGCGTAAAAGGGCGTACTGAACTGCCGGGTTATGTTGAGAAGGCGCAAAGCGGCGAGATTCCGCTGGATACCTTCATCACTCATACCATGGGCCTGGAAGACATCAACAAGGCCTTTGATCTGATGCATGAAGGCAAGAGCATCAGGACTGTGATTCACTTTTAAAAAATAGCGGGAAGCCTGAAGCGGAAAGCTGGAAGCAGTGCGAGGTTTACTCGACCCTTTAGGCTTCTAGCTTCTAGCTTCTAGCTCAAGCGAGGTTTCGATGGATTCGATTCTTGAACTGGTTTCAGCCAACAAAAGTTTTGGCGGTTGGCAGAAGCGTTACAAGCACCATTCCAAGGCACTGCGCTGCGATATGGTGTTTGGGATTTATCTGCCGCCGCAGGCGGATCAAGGCAAGCCTTTGCCGGTGCTTTACTGGTTATCGGGCTTGACCTGCAATGATGAAAACTTCAGCCAGAAGGCGGGCGCACAGCGTTTGGCCGCCGAGTTGGGTATGGTGTTGGTCATGCCGGACAGCAGCCCGCGTGGTGACGGCGTACCGGACGATCCTGAAGGTGCCTACGACTTCGGTTTGGGTGCCGGTTTCTATGTTAATGCGACTGAGCAGCCCTGGGCTGAGCACTACCGGATGTACGACTATGTGGTGGAGGAGCTGCCAGCGCTGATCGAAGAGCATTTCCCGGTCAGTGACCAGCGCAGCATCAGTGGTCATTCAATGGGCGGTCACGGTGCGCTCATCTGCGCCTTGCGCAATCCCGGTCGCTATCGCTCGGTATCGGCCTTCGCCCCTATTACCCATCCGCTGGACTGCCCCTGGGGGCATAAAGCCTTGGGTAATTACCTGGGCAGTGACCGTGAAAGCTGGAAACAGTGGGACGCCTGTGAGCTGATCGCCAATGCTCAGGAGCGCCTGCCGCTGCTGGTCGATCAGGGCGAAGCAGATAACTTCCTGGTCGAGCAGCTTAAACCGGAAGCGCTGGAAGCGGCGGCGCAGGCGGCGGGGCATCCGTTGACGTTGCGACGTCAACCGGGTTACGACCACAGCTATTTCTTTATCGCCAGCTTCATCGACGATCACCTGCGCCATCATGCTGAGGCGCTGGGTTTGCGTTAAGCACTGTGTCTATGCGCTGCGTCGGTCTGTCCCTGGCTATGCCAAGGGGTTAGAATCCCTGCCACATTTCATTGGGTAAGGTGGCAGCATGCGCATTGGTCATGGCTATGACGTTCACCGCTTTACCGAGGGCGATTTCGTCACCCTCGGTGGCGTCAGCATTCCCCATCGGTTTGGCTTGCTGGCGCATTCCGATGGGGATGTGGTGCTGCATGCCCTCAGCGATGCACTGCTGGGTGCGGCGGCGTTGGGTGATATTGGTCAACACTTCCCTGATACCGATGCCAATTACGCTGGTGCCGACAGCCGAGTGCTGCTGCGTCATGTGCTTGGCCTGCTTCACGGTAAAGGCTGGAAGGTGGGTAATGTTGACGCGACCATAGTGGCACAGGCGCCCAAAATGGCGCCGCACATCGCCAGGATGCGCGAGCTGATTGCTGACGATCTGCAAGTCACACTTGATCAGGTCAACGTCAAGGCGACTACCACCGAGAAGCTCGGTTTTACCGGCCGTGAAGAAGGTATTGCTGTGCATGCCGTTGCCTTGTTGCTTGCCCATGACTGAAGCCGAGTTGTTGGGCGCACGTGCCTGGGGTGAACTTTGCGGAGCGGCGGTGCTGAAGGCCGCTCCGGAAGATTTCCGCGTGACGGAAGTGCTGGATATCGAGTTCTCGGGTGAGGGTGAACACCTCTGGTTGCTGCTGGAAAAGCGTGGCCTGAATACCGAAGAGGTCGCGCGTAAGCTGGCGAAAGCCACTGGCGTCTCCTTGCGCAATATCAGTTATGCGGGCCTCAAGGACCGGATGGCGGTGACGCAGCAGTGGTTCAGTCTGCAGTTGCCAGGCAAGGCCGACCCGGATTTGTCTTCACTCTGGAACGACAATCTACGTTGCCTTCGGCAGCTGCGTCATAAACGCAAGTTGCAGCGTGGCGCACATAGCGCCAACCGTTTTCTTATCCGTTTGACTGAACTGCAGGCGGATCAGTCTCTATTGAACGAGCGCTTACAGTTACTGGCTGAGCAGGGCGTACCCAACTACTTCGGGCCGCAGCGTTTTGGCTATGACGGCGGTAATCTGTTTGACGCGCGCAGCTGGGCGCAGCGCAGTGCCTATCCACCGGCCCGTGGCACGCGCTCACGGCTGCTCTCAACTGCGCGCAGTTATCTATTTAATCAGATGCTCAACGAGCGGGTTGCCGCAGGCAGCTGGAACGTCGTGGTTGCGGGAGATTGTTTGGCGTTTACTCAAAGCCGTAGCCAGTTTCCGGCCGCTGAGTTGGCCGCTGATGATCAGCGGGTAGCGCAACTGGATTTGCATCCTACTGCGGCGCTGTGGGGTGCGGGCGAGCTGGCCAGCAGCGATATGCAGGCAGAAATGGAACAGGCGGTAGCGGCGCAGCACCCAGATCTGGCAGAGTGGTTGGCACAGGCCGGACTGGATCAGGCGCGTCGTATTTTACGCCTCCCCATAACCGGTCTTACGTGGCATTATCCATCCTCGGATTGTCTCGAACTTGAATTCACCTTGCCCACCGGTTGCTTTGCGACGGCGGTATTGCGCGAGCTGGTAGAGCTGGTCAGCCAGGCTGGCGGTGGGATAGAAAGCGAAAACTGATGCGTATTCTGATTGCCAATGACGACGGTGTGCTGGCGCCGGGAATCAAAGCCCTGCACGGTGCACTGTCGGATTATGCCGACTGTGTTGTAGTCGCCCCCGAAGAAGATCGTAGTGGCGCTAGCAGCGCTCTGAGCCTCGATCGACCGCTACGCCCCTTTCTGCACGAAAATGGTTTTATCGGCTTGAACGGTACGCCGACCGACTGCGTGCATCTGGGCTTGAACGCGCTCTATGAAGACAGCGTTGATATGGTGGTTTCCGGTATTAACCTAGGGGCTAACCTCGGTGATGACGTACTTTATTCCGGTACCGTTGCTGCTGCCCTGGAGGGTCGTTTTCTAGCGCGACCGGCCATGGCCTTCTCACTGGTAGGTCGCCAGACGGACAACCTGCCCACAGCAGCGGCTATTGCGCGGCAAATGGTTGAGGCTCACGACAAGCTGGACTTGCCGCCGCGTACGGTACTGAGCGTGAATATTCCCAACCTGCCGTTGAGCGAAATCAAAGGTATCCACTTGACCCGGTTGGGGCATCGTGCGCGCGCCGCTCGCCCGATCAAGTGGACCGACCCGCGGGGGAAGGAGGGTTACTGGATCTCGGTGGCCGGTGACGTTGAAGACGGTGGCGAGGGAACCGACTTTCACGCGGTGATGCAGGGATATGTATCGGTTACACCTTTGCGCGTTGATAAGACTCACTATGAAGTCTTTGATCGTCTGCAAAACTGGCTGGGTGATTTGGGCTGAACATGCTGCGCGACGAACTTTATAAAAACGGCATTGGCATGACTTCTCAGCGCACGCGCGAGCGCTTGCTTGAGCGACTGTTCGAAGAGGGTATTCGCAACCTTCACGTGTTGGAAGCTATTCGCCGCACGCCGCGGCATCTATTCGTTGATGAGGCGCTGGCGCACCGCGCTTACGAAGATACAGCCTTGCCTATCGGTCACAACCAGACCCTGTCACAGCCCTATATTGTCGCGCGAATGACCGAATTGCTGCTGGGTGGCGGGCCGCTCGACAAGGTCATGGAAGTGGGCACCGGCTCGGGTTATCAGACCGCGATCCTGGCGCAGGTAGTCGAACGTATATTCAGTGTGGAGCGCATCTACCCGCTGCAGGAGCGCGCGAAGGCGGTGCTCAAGGATATTGATATACGTAATGTGGTCTTTCGTCACGCTGACGGTAACTGGGGTTGGCCCCAGTACGGACCCTACGACGCGATTCTGGTGACGGCTGCACCGGCTGAGATTCCACCCGAACTCCTCGGGCAACTTGCTGACGGTGGCCGCATGGTGATTCCGGTTGGTGAGCAGGAGCAGCACCTTATGCTGGTTGTGCGCGACGGAGAAGAGTTTATTTACCAGCAGGTTGAGCCGGTTCGTTTCGTGCCTCTTTTAGCGGGCGCTATTCGGTCCTGAATTGGTCTCTAAAGGAAGGTGCAGGTTGAGGGAATACATTCTGATTTTTCTGCGTGGCATCGCCATGGGTGCGGCAGACGTGGTCCCCGGTGTGTCCGGTGGCACCATCGCCTTTATCTCCGGTATCTACGACCGCTTGTTGGCTTCGATTGCAGCCTGTACCCCGGATAAGCTGCTTTGGCTGTTACGTGGGCGCTTTCGTGAGACCTGGCAGGCTATTGACGGTGGTTTTTTGTTTACCTTGCTGGCGGGCATTCTTTGCAGTATCGCCACCCTGGCACGCGTTATCAGTTATCTGCTGGCAGAGCATGACTTACTGGTGTGGTCATTTTTCTTTGGCCTGATTCTGGTATCGGTATATCTGGTGGGTCGTGAGATCCAGCGCTGGAACCTATGGGCTATCCTGGCTGCTGTTGGCGGCGTTATCTTCGCCTACCTGATCACGGTCGCCTCTCCGCTGGCAATGAGTGTGACGCCGCTCACGTTATTTTTTGGCGGGAGCATCGCGATTTGCGCGATGATACTGCCGGGCATTTCCGGTAGCTTCATTCTCCTGTTGCTGGGCTTGTATAGCGGCGTATTGCAGGCGGTGAAGAGCTTCGATTTTACTCTGCTGGGCTGCTTTATGTTGGGCTGCGTGATAGGTATTCTCAGTTTTTCCCGTTTACTATCCTGGCTGCTTGGCCATGCCCGTAACGTCACTTTGGCCTTTCTTACCGGCTTGTTGATTGGTTCACTCAATAAGGTCTGGCCCTGGAAACAAACGCTTAGCTGGCGTATCAATAGTCACGGTGAACAGGTGCCTTTATTGCAGAGCAATTTGCTCCCTGCTCAGTATCAGAGCGTCAGTGGTGAGCCTTCGCTCTGGCAGGCTGGATTGGCATTGATGGTGGTGGCCGTGGTATTAGTATTGCTATTAGACTGGTGTGGTCATCGCTCAGCTTCCCGAGGCCAGCACTTCGACTGAAAACGATTGTCGAATCAGCGGTTTTCAAAGCGGGCGCCAGGCAAGGATGACCAACAGATTTACCAGCTGTAAGTCACTTTTAGCTGCTTTGTAAGCAGTACTGGCTTTGCGGGTTGTATTTTTACAGCCTGGTATTGAAAGAACGGGAGCCAGCCTGGAAATGGGGTGGTATGTGCGTTACAGGTTACAGGCGGGTGTTAAAATCAAACAGCTTGGTATCTCTTTGTTGGCTACGCTGCTGGTTGCCTGCGCTGGCCCGTCGGGCACTGTTCCCATAGACGAGCGCGGTCGCGGTGGTCAGCGGGCAGAATCAGTAACATCTGGCTACCATACGGTGCGACGTGGCGAAACGCTGTATCAAATAGCCTTTCGCTATGGTTGGGACTGGAAGGCCCTCGCTAGCAATAACCGTATGGCCGCGCCTTACACTATTTACCCTGGACAGCGTATCAACCTGAATACCAGAACCGCTTCACGTGGTCCTGTTATCTCCAGACCTTCGTCTAATTCGCCGCGTGCAGCTACGCAGAATTCGTCGGCATCTCGCCCGCAGGTGGCCACAGCACCAGCCCCCGCAGCCAGACCAGGAATTACCACCACCACCCGCCCAGCGGCTACGCCCGCACGACCTGCTGCCCCGCAACCCAGCGTGCCGGCCAGTGTCGCTGGCTGGAATTGGCCTGCTCGCGGTACCTTGCTGGCACGCTTTCAATCAAACGGTAGTTTGAATAAAGGGATTGATATTGCAGGGCAATTAGGTGAGCCTGTGAAAGCGGCGGCAGATGGCGCTGTAGTGTACGCAGGACGTGGCCTCATAGGTTATGGCGAGATGATAATCATTAAGCATGACGAGACCTATTTGAGCGCGTACGCACACAATAGCCGCTTGCTGGTAAGTGAAGGTGATCAGGTTAAAGTAGGGCAAACGATCGCCGAGATGGGGAGTAGTGGTACAGATCGGGTGAAGCTGCATTTCGAGATCAGGCGTAAGGGCCAACCGGTAGATCCTCTGGCCTATTTACCTAAATCTTGATGTGACGTCGGTGGGACTGACATCTAAATGTCATGCCGCCAGTGCACGCTGCTCGAACAAACACAGATGTGTGCACAGGTTTGAATGTTGGGGCGGTTCGGTCAACTTTTTCATTGATCAAGCTTTTGCCGCTGCTGCAACAGTGTTCATACCGCGTTTGGACTGGAAATGGGGCATGTGTATATGGCAGTCAAGAATAAGAAACAGCCACGGCAGACCATAACGGATCAACCCACGCCTGATGAGTGTGGTGACATTGATGCTAAAGACAGGGCGAAGCCTCTACCTTCAACTACCGCAAAACGCGCTACACCGCGTAACCACAAGCGTGAAAATGCGTTTGAGTTTACCAAGCAGCTGGATGCGACTCAGCTTTACCTCAACGAAATCGGTTTTTCCCCCTTACTGACCCCCGAAGAAGAAGTCTATTTTGCGCGTTTGGCGCAGAAGGGCGATCCTGCAGGTCGCAAGCGCATGATAGAAAGCAATTTGCGCTTGGTGGTCAAAATCGCTCGGCGTTATGTCAATCGTGGTTTGACGCTACTGGACTTGATCGAGGAAGGTAATCTCGGCTTGATTCGGGCGGTTGAAAAATTTGATCCGGAGCGTGGTTTTCGTTTCTCGACTTATGCCACCTGGTGGATCAGACAAACGATTGAACGTGCAATCATGAATCAGACGCGCACCATCCGCCTGCCGATTCATGTGGTGAAAGAGCTTAATATCTATTTGCGAGCGGCCCGTGAGTTGACCCAGAAGCTTGATCACGAACCGTCACCGGAAGAGATAGCGCTGTTGCTCGACAAGCCGGTGGCAGACGTCAAGCGTATGCTGGGTTTGAACGAGCGCGTCGCCTCTGTCGATATGTCGCTAGGCCCTGACTCAGACAAGACGCTACTCGATACGTTGACGGATGATCGCGGTAACGATCCCTGTGATCAATTGCAGGACGATGATCTCAATACCAGTATTGATAGCTGGCTCTCCGAGTTAACCGAAAAACAGCGTGAGGTAGTAACACGCCGCTTTGGTCTGCGCGGACACGAGAGCAGCACGCTGGAGGAAGTTGGCCGCGAGATTGGGTTAACGCGTGAGCGTGTA
The DNA here is from genome assembly GCF_014077575.1 of Pseudomonas sp. 5Ae-yellow. Taxonomy (NCBI): domain Bacteria; kingdom Pseudomonadati; phylum Pseudomonadota; class Gammaproteobacteria; order Pseudomonadales; family Pseudomonadaceae; genus Pseudomonas; species Pseudomonas sp. 5Ae-yellow. The sequence goes on from NZ_JACGWE010000006.1 coordinate 21,759, forward strand.
CGTCAGATTCAGGTTGAGGCATTGAAGCGATTGCGCGATATTTTTGAGCAACATGGCCTGTCCAGTGAGTCGCTGTTTCAGTAGGCTAGCCGCTGTTTAAAGTCATCCCACCGCCCTCGGCGGTGGTGCATCGAGCGGTTCTCGCTTGGTGCTATTTCCCATGCTTTTTTTTTGCAGGCGAAAAGGCCATGCCACTTCGCTGCGTCTGCCGTTATAGTAGCCAGGTACGGCGGCTACGCCGCAATCAATACTTGGCGACTTTGCTTTGCTAGTGCAACTCGAGAGGATTGGACTCAATGGAACTGACAACTCTGGTTATTCTTGTTGTTCTCGCGGTGGCCTTGATCTACGCCATTATGCTTTACAACCAGTTGGTGAGTGTGAAGCACGCGGTGAGCCAGGCGTGGTCCAACATTGATGTGCTATTACGGCAGCGGCATGATGAATTGCCCAAGTTGGTCGAGGCCTGCCGTCGTTACATGCAGTATGAGGGTGAAACGCTGGAGCGCGTCATCGCCGCCAGGAGCGCTGTTGCCAATGCCCGCCAGCAAAGTGATGTAAAGGGCGTTGGCGTAGCCGAGACGGCGTTACGCAGCGGCTTGGGGCAGCTGTTTGCCTTGGCGGAAAATTATCCTGAACTAAAAGCCAGCGAATCCTTCCAGCATCTGCAACAACGCATCACCGGCCTTGAAAATGGCATTGCTGATCGTCGTGAGCTCTATAACGCCGCTGTAAACATCAATAACGTACGTATTGAGCAGTTTCCCGAGGTATTGCTGGCACGGCTATTCAACTTCAAATCAGCTGATTTGCTGCAGTTTACTGCCGAGGAGAAAGCTGACGTCAGTATTCGAGCTCTGTTTTCATGATTGATGTGCACGGCGTGATGCTGCTGTCGCCATCGATTTACTATCTATTTTGCGCGATGGCGACTCTTTGTGCTCTAGGTTGCCTTTATCTTATGCTAAGCCGCCTGCAGCGGGCACGCTGGATAGAGGATACGCCGACTTCGCGAATTCGCTCAGCCGCGCAAGGGCTGGTAGAGCTCAACGGTATGCTGGATGCCGGCGGTCATGAGCCGCTGCTTTCTCCGTTATCCAACAAACCATGCCTTTGGTATCGCTTTCGTGTTGAGGAGTATCGGGGACGCTCTGATCGAGATAGCCAGTGGCGCACGGTAGAGCAGGGTGTTTCCGAGCGGCCTTTTCTGTTGCGCGACCCAACAGGTACCTGTTGGATCGATCCGGTGGGCGCTGATGTTTATCCCAAGCACCGCCGACGTTGGGAGGGTAACCAGCGTTGGCCCGCAGAGTCGTCAGCAGCAAAAGGGCTCCTGGGTATGCTGCTCAGCAAGCGCTACCGCTATACCGAGGAGTGGTTTATGGCGGAGGAGCCGCTCTATGCCATTGGCTGGTTCGAGAGCCGCGGTGGTGGACGTGAAGCGGTGGACTTGGACGCAATTTCGCGCCAGGTGATCAGTAGCTGGAAAGCCGACTATCCGAATTTGCTGGCGCGGTTTGATCGTAATAGTGACGGTAAGATTGATCTGGAAGAGTGGGAGCGGGTGCGCCGCGCCGCGAGCCAATCAGCTGAGAAACAGGCAAGAGCGGCTGGCCAGGCGCCGGTAGTGCATGCGTTGAGCAAACCGGCTCGGCGCGGTTTGCCTTTTGTTTTGTCGGATCATCATCAGGATGATCTTAGTCGTCGATTGAGAGGTAAAAGCAGGTGGGCGCTGTCAGGCTTGGCTGTCAGTGCTGTGCTGGCGTGCTGGTTATGGCTGGCGTAAATGAAGCCACCTTTTAGCTGATTTTCGAGCTATTGCGCACATCAAGCTTACTGGTCTGATATTGGCGTATCCAGATATCAAAGGCTGCGGCTGAAAGCGGTCGGCTGTAGTAGTAACCCTGGCCCTCGTTGCAACCTTGGGCGATGACATAAGCCTCTTGCTCTGCGGACTCTACGCCCTCAGCGATGACTTCCATATTCAGGCTGCGGCCCAACTGAATGATGGCGCGTACAATGGTTGCGTCATCTTCGTCCCGCAGCACATCCTGCACGAAGCTTTTATCGATCTTGATCTTATCCAGCGGCAGGCCGCGTAGATAACTGAGCGAAGAGTAGCCGGTGCCAAAGTCGTCAATGGCGATCAGTACGCCGATCTTTTTCAGGCTATTAAGATGGCTTGCCGCAGCTGCAATATCTTCCATCAGACCGGTTTCTGTTACTTCCAGCTCCAGGCAATGCGCGGGTAGTTGGTAGCGCTGCATCAGATTGGTTACGACGCGTGACAGCTCACTATGGTGCAATTGCACAGTCGACAGGTTGACTGCCATGCGCAGTCCGGTGAGTCCCTGATCGTGCCAGACCCGCAGTTGCTTGCACGCTTGATCCAATACCCATTCACCGATATTGATGATGATACCGTTCTGTTCTGCCAGTGGAATGAACAGATCTGGCGGCACCAGGCCGCGTTCGGGATGCTGCCAGCGCAGCAGCGCCTCCACGCCCACGACCTCGTGGGTTGCGTAACTTACCTGAGGCTGGTAGGCCAAGTGAAATTCGTTACGCTCCAGTGCGCCTCTGAGCTCCTTGTCGAGTTCGCGTCTTACGCGCATCTCGCTGTCGAGGCTGGCAATATAAAACTGATAGCGGTTCCGTGAGCGGGCTTTGGCCAGCATCATGGTTTGCTCGGCTTTCTGCAAGAGCTTCTCGGCGTCATCACCATCGTCGGGGAACAGGGTGATGCCTATTGTCGCACGCAGGCTGACGGTGAGCTCGCCGATCTCAATCGGGCGGCTTAAGTCGTCGAGAATGGTTTGTGCCAACTCGGCGGCCTCGTATGGCTCGCCTACGCCGGTTTGTACCAGGGCAAACTGATCTCCACCCAGGCGGGCCAGGCTACCCAAGCGGCCACTATTGGCGCGTAGACGATCCGCTACGGTGATCAGCAGGCTGTCGCCGGATTGGTAACTGAACTGCTCATTGATTTCCTTGAAGTCGTCCAGGCCGCAGCACAGTACTGCTACACCGCGTTGTCTGCGGCCAGCGTCAGCAAGAATGCGCGTGAGCTGCTCCTGCAGCAGAGTGCGATTGGGCAAGCCGGTTAGATGATCGTGCTGCGATAAATGCAGCAAGTTGGCTTCCGCCTCGCGCCGCCGGCTGCTGTTGCGCTCGATTGACTCCAGTAGTTCGTTGGCCTTTCTGATCCAGAGTCCCAGTTCGTTCTTTTCCTGGCCGCGCAGCATGGGGATGTGCATCTTGCCTGGATGGTCAGGATTGATATCGGCAATATGATCGATAATGCTGGCAAGTGGCTTGGTCAGTAGTATGTGATAAAGCATATACAGGGCAAAGGCCATGGCCATGGCACGCAGCACGCCCGATAATAAAATTATCAGAGAGCTTTGCAGGAAGTCTTTACCATAAGGCGCCGTGTCCAGGGTGATCTGCAAGTCGCCGTAGTACTCATTGTAGGGCTCGCGGCCATAGAGCTCGATGCTGTATTGCTGCTCTATGCCGAACAGCCAGTCGGTCAAGGTGCGATAACTTGCGTCTCTTAGAGGGCGCTCGCGGCTGGCCAGCTGTGTCTCGTCCGGGTGGCCGATAGCGGCGTAGCGAACCGCTTCGTGTTCGAACAGGCCACCAATGACCTGCAGTGCCATTTCGCGATCCAGGCTGTAGACAGCCTGGGTAGCCGGATCTTGGGACATGGCCAGGATCTGCTCGGCATTGCTGTCGATCAGCGTACTTTCCTTGCGCAAGTCGTAGGCAATCTGACCCATGCTCAGAACGACGCCCACTACCAAAGCCCAAAGTAGCACCAAGCGAAGCAACTTTATGGAAAGGCTGTGTCGGCGCTCTAGCTTCAAAGTCTTGTTATTCCTATCGTGAATGCGTTAAGCGGTAGGATCATCGTGGGAGGTTGCGCTAGGCATTCAGTACCCGCACGATTTGTTATTTTTTCAACAGCGATATGTCGAGTATCGACAAACTGATCGGTGACGTCAAAGTGAAATCACTTTTTGCTCTGCTGAAAGCACAACACCTCGCCGGAGCGAGGTGTTGTGGGCCTAACTTACTGCACTGCAACTTTGTTCAGGCTGCGAAGTTTTTCGCAACAAAGTCCCAGTTAACCAGATTCCAGAATGCCTCAACGTACTTGGGACGGGCATTGCGGTAATCAATGTAGTAGGCATGTTCCCACACATCACAGGTCAGCAGCGGCGTGTCGCCTGAGGTGATAGGGTTGCCGGCACCGATGGTGCTGGCCAGAGCCAGTGAACCGTCAGCCTTTTTAACCAGCCAGCCCCAGCCAGACCCGAAGGTGCCGATGGAGGTTTTGCTGAACTCTTCTTTGAATGCCGCGAAGGAACCGAAAGACTTGTTGATAGCCTCGGCTAGTGCGCCAGTAGGTTCGCCACCGCCGTTCGGGCTGAGGCAGTTCCAGTAGAAGGTGTGGTTCCAGATCTGCGCTGCGTTGTTGAACACACCGCCGCTGGAAGTCTTGATGATGTCTTCCAGGCTCTTACCTTCATACTCGGTGCCCGGAACCATGTTGTTCAGGTTCACAACATAGGTGTTGTGATGCTTGCCGTAATGGTATTCGAGAGTTTCTGCAGAAATGTGTGGTTCCAGTGCATTTTTCTCGTAAGGGAGTGCTGGTAATTCAAAAGCCATGGTTATTCTCCATCTTCAGGTATCAGGGTCCAGAAACGGAATAGTACTTAACTGTGCGACATCAAATGTATGCCTCAGTTCGACTTCGTTGACCACGGTTGCCACGTGGGCAGAGTGGACAATCTGCGACGCCTCTTTTTTCTACTGGAACTGATACAGGCTCCAGAGGGCGCTGCCCGTCTTGCGATCGGGAAGCCCCGATGATAGCACCTGAAAGCGCAGCTATCCACGTACCAAGTATAGGGTTATAGCCCTTCAGAGTGTCTGCAACGCCGGTTTAGCCAAAGACCAGGCAACCGCCAGCATCATTGCTGCGACGGCCAGGTCAATGCAGCGCCAGGTCAGGGGGCGACTCAGCAAGGGCGCTAATCTCGCGGAGCCCAGCGATAACAGGCTGAACCAGATAATCGATGCACTGACGGCGCCCAAGGCAAAGATCAACGGTAGAGGATTCTGTGCGCCTACTGAGCCGATTAACACCATGGTGTCCAGATAAACGTGCGGGTTTAGCAGAGTGACTGCCAGGGTGCTAAGCAATACCGCACGGCGCGATCGCTTGGGTTGCTGGCCGGCATGCATTGCCGCTGGCCAGGCCGCACGTTTCAGTGCCTGTAAGGCATAAAGCGAGAGAAAGCCAACCCCGGCCCAACGCGTAATCTCCATGGCCAGCGGATGACTTTGCAGTAATGCCGCCAAGCCGAAGGTGCCGGCGAGAATCAATACCGCATCACAGCTCATGCAGATCAGCGCGGCGCTGATGTGATGCTCTCTGCGCAGACCCTGAGCCAGCACAAAGGCGTTTTGTGCACCTATCGCCATGATGAGTCCGGCGGCAACAAAAAGGCCGTTGGTGTAGCTGTGCAACAGAGTGGGCATGGATAGCGCCTTGTGATTAGTGGAAGGAAGTGATTTTGGAGTGGTTATCGATATCAGAAAAGACAATAATGCTGATGTCATATTAGAGAAATTGATGATGCTGGATTATAAGCTGTTGGCGGCATTGACCGCTGTAATAGAGCAGGGTGGCTTCGAGCGCGCGGCATTGAGCTTGGGTTTGTCGCAATCAGCGATCTCGCAGCGGATCAAGTTGTTGGAGTCACGGCTGGGCTCGCCGGTATTGGTCAGAGTGTCGCCGCCTCAAGCGACCGCGGCAGGCCAACGGCTACTCAATCACGTGCAGCAAGTGCGGCTGCTGGAGCGCGATTTGCGCAGCGACCTGCCGGAAATAGATACGCAAGGAGGTATGAGTCGGCTGCGCATTGCGCTTAATGCCGACAGTCTGGCCACCTGGTGGGCAGAGGCCGTCAGCGGCTGGTGCAGTGCTGAGCGGGTGCTGCTGGATATGCAGGTAGAGGATCAGGACGTAGGCTTGCGACGCATGCGTAATGGTGAGGTCGCTGCCTGCGTTTGCGCTACCGAGCAGCCGGTGGCTGGCGCGCGTAGTTTACTGCTGGGGCAAATGCCATACCTGGCCGTAGCCAGTCGCGTATTTATTGATCGTCATTTTCCGGCTGGCGTGGTGCCAGCGCGGTTACCAGGCTTACCGGCTGTGGTATTTGGCCCGGATGATCAGCTGCAGCACCGGTTTATGCAGCAGTTGGGTTTGCCGGGTGAGTTTGAATACCATCTGTGTCCCTCATCCGAGGGGTTCGTACGTATGCTCAGCGCGGGCGTTGGCTGGGGTATGGTGCCGGCGATGCAAGTGGCAGGCGAATTACGGCGTGGAGAGTTGTCCGAGCTGGTGCCGGGGCAGGCGCAGTCGGTATCGTTATATTGGCACTACTGGCGCAATGGCGGACAGTTGTTGGCAGGGTTGACCAGCGAGCTGGCACGGAAGGTGCCAGCCCTATTGGGCTAATCAATCCAGCTGCATCTCACCTGAGCCAGCCAGTTTCTCGATACAGTCAGCGCCGAGCAGTCGTGAAGGGGTGTAATAGCCTGGAGCAGGTTCGTTTTGTTGAAGAAAATCAACGGCAAAAAGGGCTCCCTCGACGGTCACGTCGTAACCATTGGCGGTTTCAATACGCGCGGTGATTTTCTTGCCGACGCGGTTTTGTGCCTCGCCCCAGACGAAAGACCGTGCGTTCAAGCGTTGATCACTGCCAGGTCCAAGAATACGTCGGCCTACCAGATACTTGAGCAAGGCCTGGACTGGCGGGAGGCCGAGCAACGGGCGTAAACGATCCAGGCGGCGCAGCCGCGTGGCAGCACTCGGCGCCATGGGGATGTACACCTCGATGTCATCAATGCCGGTAGAGAACCACGCCGTCGCGATATCGCCCCAGGGAATGGTGACGGCGTGTTTTGTCCCGTTACCGAAGTCTATATCTCGGCTTTGATACGCCAGAGGAACCGTTTTTATCTTGTCGTTCTGGCGGATACGTCCGCCATATTTCAAACCTTCTACTGAGGTTTTAGCTGTGCCGGGGGAAAAGCCAGTACGTGAGTCGAACCCCAGTGCAAGGCGGTCGGCATCTGGCATTGCTTCTTTTAAGCGTGCGGCAATACAGTCGGTGGGAATGACGTCGAAGCCAACGCCTGAACAAATGACCACATCGGCCTCGGCTGCTTCGCTATGTCGGCTCTGAGCTGCGATAAACACGTCGATCTCGCCGGTAATGTCGAGGTAGTGACAATGGTTGTGCAGGCAGGCATCAATCATGGGCTGACTGGTAGCTGAGAACGGCCCTGCGCAATGGACGACTATATTCATCCCCTGCATGCCCTGATTGGCTGCGTCTGGATCGTCTAAGGTGAAGTGACGCGCCTGTAATCCAAGTTCGCTGGCCAGTGCGCTAACGGCTTGCTGATTGCGTCCAGCTAGTACCGGCGTCAAGCCGCGAGATAGCGCCTCGCGTGCTAACAGTTCGCCGGTATAGCCATTGGCACCGTAAATCATCCATTCAGACATTCAATTACTCCTCAGACCCTGGATGGCTCAGAGTAATGTCTGTGGTGCGTATGCGCCAGCGGCTTGTGGGTTACGCAGGTTCGGATATGCGACATAGACACGCCATCGACAAGCCTGATGGCATGCCTCAGCGAATAACCTGGCCCCGGTAGATGCGCACGCTGCCACTCGGGGATGCTGGAGTCGGTTCTGCCGGCATGTCACGTTGGCGCTGTGCGTTAACATGGTATTGCCGCGCGGCAATGGCGCCTTGCGCTACCATGCTTTCTTCCGGTTCGGGCACAACGGGGGCAACCATATCCGCCAGCCGGTTACCCAGGTCGCGAATATCGGCATTCGGGCAATCGCGGCTCAAGCCGATCATGCTTTCCACTGCATCCGGGTCGCCCAAGTGAACGGTCACCCCGAGTGAGCGTTTTAAATGGCGTCTCAGTGTGGTCATGCAGTCAAGTGTTGCGCGGTTGAACTGTGCGTCTGCAATCATGGATCCATCCCCCAATTAATCACTGGTCTCGCAAGGTGCGGTAGCCAAGTGAGTTAAGTGCAAGCAGAATGTGTACCAATTCGCATAAGTGCTGGATATATGCCGCCAGGCGAGGGTCATAAACCTGCTGGTTGCGGGTAAAAGGCCATTATGTGCTATTCCGTGGTGCGGGCTTGCACCGCTCTGGCGCGAGCTTTTGGGCAAGATTGGGAGTTGGGGACGAATGAAGAAGCAAGAGTTGGATGATGATTTACCTAGTCTGCGAGCAAGTCGCGATGATGGCTTTGATCCAGTATCGGTCGCGCCTCAGCGCAGCAGTTCCAGTGGGAGCTTGCGCGCTGATCCTCCACCCCAAGTGTCGGGTGCGAGCAACGGCCCACTCTGGGCGCTGACTGCGGCACTGTCTTTAGCACTTGTTGCGCTGGGCTATTGGACTTATCAGCAGCAAAGCATGCTTAAACAGCAATTGGTCGCGACGCAAACCAGCTTCGCGCGCATCAGTGAGGAAGCCTCGGGACGTATTCAGGATATTAACGGCAAGTTCAGTGCCACCGAATCCAGTCTCGGTCAGGCTGAGCAGGCCAGGAGCGCTCGCATCGGCAAGCTGGAAAGTCAGGTGGCCGCATTGCAGAAGACGCTGAGCGAGCATGATGAGCGTTTGCTCAGCACCAGGACAGCGAACGCGCAGTTGAGCAAAGAGGTCGAGGCGCAGCAGGCACAGCTGACTAGCTTGACTGCTGGCACTGCCGATTTTGCTGAGCGCCTGAGCGAGCAATCGAGGCAGCTGCAAGCTGCCGCAGAGCAGGCCAAGACAGCGGCAGCGCAGTTGACGCAACTGCAGGGGCAACTGGCAGGGCTGGAAGAGTTGCAATCACAGTTAGCGGCTCAGGCCGCCCAGCTGACCAGCCAAAAACAGGCGTTACAGGCATTGCAGCAGGAAGGCGGCGGTGACGTTGAGCAAAGTCTGCTGGTGATGCGCACCGAGCTTGATCAGCGCGCGGCTGCGACCGAGCAGGCGTTGGATTCGATTGACAGTTTTCGCCTGCAAACCAACCGTAGCATCAGTACTCTGCAAAACCAGTTGGCTAGTCTGCATGCGCAGGTACAGGGTAACTGATGAACTTCCTTGCCCACTTATTGATGGGGTCAAACTCGCCGGAGCAGGCCCTGGGCAGCCTGCTTGGCGATTTTGTCAAAGGGCCGGTGCAGCAGATTGCGTTGCCCGAAGGGGTGCGCGGCGGCATCTGGTTGCATAGGCGTATTGATGGCTTCACGGATAGTCATGCGTTGGTGCTGCAAAGCAAGGCGCGGGTTAGCCCTCAGCGCCGCCGCTTTGCCGGCATCATGGTGGACATGTTCTATGATCACTTGCTGGCGCGTCACTGGCAGCAATTTTCCGAGCTACCGCTGGCGGAGTTCAGTCAGCAGTCCTATCGGCACCTGCTGCAGCAGCGCGACATTATCCCGGAAAATGCGTGGCCGGTTATTCGGCACATGAGTGAGCACGACTGGCTCACCAGTTATGCGCAGTTACCGCACTTGCATCGCGCGCTGGATAATATGTCCAAGCGACTGCGGCGCGATAATGCAATGCCTGGCTCGGTTGCGGAGCTGGAGGCAGATTACGCCGCCTTTGAGCAGGATTTTTTTCGTTTTATGCCGCAGGTTCAGGCCTTCGCTGCTGATCAGGCGGCGCTTTTGAGCTCGGGTGCCGTTGACTTTACCGTGCCGTCCGGCAATCCCAGAGCCTGACTCACTGCCGATTGTGCTTCTCTGGCCAGCTGATTTCGGTTGCGGTCCTGGCTAGCGATGGGCGCAAGAAAATACACATGTACGTCTATGGTCCTGGAGCCGAGTAAGCGTACCAGGTGCTGTGAAAACTCATCGTCATCGATGAAGGGCGCGGAGCGGTCAGCCTCACCATCGAGCCGGTAAGCCACAGCGACGGGTTGTATCGGTGCCTTGACGTCTATTGCACTGCCCAGCAAGCGGCCGTGAAAAGTACGTACCCGGTCGCCGGCAGTGGTAGTGCCTTCAGCAAAAATGACCAGACTACGGCCCTGGTTCAGGATCTGGGTCAGTTGTGCCTGCAAGGATTGCGACACCGACTTCCCGCGTTGGATAAAGCAGGTCCCGGCAGCTGCTGCCAGCCAGCCGATGACGGGCCATTGCCGCACCTCGGCCTTGGACAGAAAATGCACCGGGGCTTGCGCACCGAGTACGACGATATCCAGCCATGACACGTGGTTGCTGACCCAGAGCGCGGTATCACTCACCGGGGAGCCATGCACGTGCAGCCTCAATGGCAATAGACGGATCAGATTGCGCAGCCACCAGCGTGTCAGGCGCTGGCGCTGACCATCCAGAAAGGCCGGCTTGAAAGGCTGCAGCAGCGCGACCCAGGTTGCGAGCAGCAGGCCACAGATGATCCAGCCAATGACGCCAGCCAAACGCAGCGCTTTACCCGGCGTCATCCTCAGACTGCCTTGAAATGGCGAGCGTAGCGTGGGCAAAGCTGCTCACGGCGTAGCAGGATAAAAACATCGGCAACGTTGAATTCCGGATCCCAGCAGGGCTCACCGCAGACCTTCGCACCTAGGCGCATATAGGCTTTGAGCAGCGGTGGTAGCTGTGCGGTCAGGTTGGCTGGCAAGTCACGCTCGGGAATGGGTAAGCGTGGAATCGCATTAAGGTACTCGCGGCTCAGATAGCGCCCACGCAACCGCTGCATGATGGCGTGCGCTTGCAGGCCGCCGTCGCGCATATCGATGCTGGCGCAGCCCATCAGGTATGCGTAATGGCGCTCATTCATCAGCTGCGCCAAGCCCGACCAGAGCGCTGAAATAGTCGCGCCATTGCGGTACTCAGCGTGCACACAGGTGCGACCGATCTCCATGATGTCGCCACGCAGGTCAGTCAGGCCAACCAGCTGAAACTCACTCTCGCTATAGAAACCGCCTGCCTCTGGGGCGCGGCGGCTATCCAGGATGCGGGTGGTCGCGACCACGCGACCGGTGTTCTGGTCGCGCACGATCAAGTGTTCGCAGTGCAGGTCATAATGATCCTGATCCAGGCCAGCTTCGGCCGTATGCAAGACCGCGCCACATTCTTCAGCGAAGACCTGGTATCTGAGAGCCTGTGCTGCTCTGAGGCTGCGTGCGTCGGTAGCCAGTTCTACCAGCAACTGGCGACTGTTGGATTCTTCGAGGGCGAGCGCTGCTTGTGACATGGACACCTCCGTCCGGGCATCTGTTATTTGATGTACAAGCTGAGCCTATGGCGCTGGGGTGTCAGGATTGTGAATCCTTGGTTACGTTCCTGTGACTGCGTACATCTTGATGCAGGTCAGTGGCCTGACCGCATTGCTGATTTATAAGGTGGGCTGGAATTTAACCTGTAGGGAGTCTCGGTATGGCCACGGCAAGAGTTTTGTTCGATAACGGACCGCACAAGGTGTTGTGTTTTGACCAGTTGGTCACCGGCGATGGGGTGCAGTCGAATCAATTTCTGATCATCGATCACGACGAGCATGCGCTGCTTGATCCGGGTGGAGATCTGACGTACATGCCGCTTTCATTGGCAGTCAGCCGGTATATACCCCTGCCTGACCTGACCTATGTGTTTGCGTCACACCAGGATCCGGACATCATTGCGTCGCTGGATAAATGGTTTTTGCACACCCGCTGTAAAGTGGTTTGCTCAAAACTGTGGGCGCGTTTCTTGCCGCACCTGAGTGCCGGTTTTCTGAATCGGCAGATGGGTATGTCGACTACCGATCGGATGATAGCCATTCCTGATCGCGGTGCCGACGTGCCGCTGGGTAAGTCCTCAATCAAGATACTGCCAGCGCATTTTCTGCACTCCGTGGGTAACCTGCAGTTCTTTGATCCGATCAGCGGCATCCTGTTTTCCGGCGATATGGGAGCATCAATGTTGGACGATGCGGAACCAGTGACCGACTTTGCTACTCACAAATCCAGTATGGAGGGCTTTCACCGTCGCTACATGGCGGGGAACAAAGTATGCCGTCTGTGGGCTAATATGGTTCGTCAGTTGGCACCGACCATGCTGGTACCTCAACACGGTCGTCCCTTTGACGGCCCTGAAATGATCAATGCTTTTCTGGACTGGATTAGCCAGCTCGAGTGCGGGGTAGATCTGCTAACGCAGGACGATTACCGAATTCCTTGAGCGGCGTCCGCTACAAGGATATTTATGTCGTCGCGTGTGTATGAGTGGCATCAGGACAACGAATTCAATCTGCGCGTGGATGGGCACCGCTACTTTCCGCGCATACTCGAAGCCTTTGAGCAGGCCGAGTCCAGCATTGATATTGAGATGTATCTGGTCTCCTCGGGCACCAGTTGCGATCAGGTGGTGGATGCTCTTCTGCAAGCGGTCTCGCGAGGCGTAAAGGTTCGCTTCATGTTTGATGCGATCGGCAGTGAAAAGATGAAGCAGCCGGATCGTGACCGACTCAGCGATGGCGGCGTTGCAACGCGCATCTATAATCCGACATCCTGGTACCACGGCACGCGCATGTTTCATCGCGATCACCGTAAACTGATCATCATCGACCAGAAGATCACTTTTGTCGGCGGTACTGGATTTACTGATGAGTTTTGTCAGCAAGAGGAGGGGAGTGATTGCCCTCGCTGGCATGAGCAGATGCTCGAAGTGCAGGGGCCGGTGGTTGCTGACTGGCTGGATTTGTTTGAAATTGAATGGGCGCGGGTAGGCAAGTATCAACGCCGTGGCTTCTCACCTGTTCGGCGAGTAAAAATACCGTCCCGTCCGCAGGAGGGTGGCGGTCACGCGCGGGTGTCCTACATCGGGGCGCGTGAGCAGAAAGAGGTGGTTGCCTCTTTGCTTGGTGCATTGGCTCATAGTGAACAACGAGTCTGGTTGGCAACGCCTTATTTTTTGCCTTCCTGGCGCATTCGTCGGTCGTTGATCCGCGCCGCACGGCGCGGCGTCGATGTCCGTCTGCTATTGTGTGGCACCAGTGTCGATCACGTTGCAGTGCTTTACGCTGGCCAGCGGTATTACCGTCGCCTATTGAAAGCCGGTGTGCGCATCTACGAGTTTCAACCCCGTTTTACCCATTTGAAGACCGCTATGGTTGATAACTGGGTGTCGCTTGGTTCCTGTAACTTTGACCACTGGACCTTGCATTGGAATCTGGAAGCGAATCAGCAAGCGGTTGATCCTGGCTTGGCGAGCGCGGTGACCGAGAGCTTTGAGAACGATTTCGCGCAAAGTTACGAATGGACGTTGGAGCGCTGGCGTAATTTACCCTTGAGTCATCGCCTGAAAATTCGGGTGTGGGGGCAAATCAATCGATGGGTGATGCGGATTTTTGGTATTCATCGTTGAGACCTGCTCCACGTCAAGCGTGGAGCAGTTGTGCGCTTTACTGGCTGGCAAATACCGGTTTGCGCTTCTCGATAAAGGCGGTGAGCGCTTCGCGCGCATCTGCGCTGCCGAGTAACTCGGTGAAATGGGCGCCTTCCGCATCCATAGTCTGCTCTGCCACTTGGGCCACCCCTTTTTTGATCAACTGCTTGGTTAGCTTGACCGAGCCCGGCGGCAATTCACTAATGCGCCTGGCGGCATCCTGAGCGGCTTGCAGTACGGCTGATCCTGCCGGCAAGGCGTGATTGGCCAGGCCGATTTCAGTTGCGCGCTGCCCCGATAATTCTTCGCCTAGCAGCAGCAGTTCTGCGGCGCGCAGGTGACCCAGCAGGCGCGGTAGTAGGAAGCTGGAGCCTGCTTCGGGACAGAGGCCAAGGTTGACGAACGGCATTTTCAAGCGTGCATTGTCAGCAACGAACACCAGGTCGCAATGCAGCAACATGGTGGTGCCGACACCGACTGCAGGACCGTTCACGGCGGCGATCAGGGGTTTTTCTGCGTGACAGATAGCGCGTAAAAAATGATAGACCGGACTCTTGGTGTCGCTGCGCGGTGAGTTGACGAAGTCGCCGACGTCGTTGCCACTGGTAAAACAGCTGTCGCTGCCTTGAATCACTACGGCACGAATCTGGTTATCTTGTTGTGCTGCGTTGATCGCCTCGGCCATGGCACCGTACATAGCCTGGGTCAGGGCGTTCTTTTTATCGGGACGGTTCAACGTTAGCGTCAGCACGCCGCCGCTGTGCTCAATCAGTACGTGTTCGCTCATATTGTCTCCAGCGTCTCTCACTCGGTTTTTCTTTGCCAAGCATGGTCGCATGATTTGAATTGCTGCCGCAGCAACCATGGCCTGCCGAATGAGTACTCATAACGATGCCGGATCAATCGATGGGTGGCTATTCAAGCTAACTCCGCGCGAGAAAGCTCTCGTCGATAACCTGCGGTCCGGCCAGGCCGGCCATAAAGAGTGGTCGGCGTACCTGCTCGGTAAACTCGGCGCCGCCACAGACTAATGCCAGGGTCGCTCGTGAGCGAATACGCAGACTGCGCAGGTCTGCATCCAAATCTGCTCGCTGGCGCAAATTGAGATGCAGTTGGGGTTCACTCGCTGCCAGATCCGTCAGTGGTTGTTGCAAGTAGCAGCCCTGTTTGGCGGCTGACCAGTGCCACAGATTGATACCGCCGCTGTGCCCGCTTTGCAGTGCGTCGCGCGCAAGCGCCTGCAGCGGGGCTAGACCGGTACCGCTGGCTAGCAGCAGCAGTGGGCGGTCATGCCAGGCGGGGTCGTAACACAGATGGCCGCCAGGGGCGCCAAGATAGAGCGTTTGGCCTACGCAGGCCTGTTGTAATTGGTGTGAGAAGGCACCGTTGTCGCGCACCTGAATATGAAACTCGAGCAGCGCGTCGCCGGGCAGGCTTGCCAGCGAATAGCTGCGCCCCAGTCGCGACGATAACCATAGGGTGACGTGTTGACCTGCGCGGTAGCGCAGGGGGCGCTGAGGAGCCAAGCGCAGGCGCACGATATCGCCAGGTAGGGTTTCCAGACTCTCAATCTGCGCGGGTAAGCCATCGCTGGCCGGGTCATGCAGTGTCAGATGCATATCCTGCTCGACACTGCATTGGCAGGCGAGCAACCAACCTTCGGCTTGCTGCGCTGGACTCAAGCCTTGCTGTGCGGCGGCTGGAATCGATTCTGCGGGAGCCTGGATGAGGCAACTGTGGCAGTGACCGGCACGACAGGACCAGTTGATTGGCAGGTCTGCGCCCTGCAGTGCCGTCAGCAGGTTGTCACCTTGGCTCACTTGCAGATGGCGGCCTTGTACGATCAATTCAGGCATCGGTCAATTCAGGCTTGGGTGAGTTTTTCATGGCTGGGTTGGTAGCGTTCGCAGCGATTCCGGCCACTGTTTTTGGCCGTGTATAACGCTTGATCGGCATTGTTCAAGCGCACTTCCAGGTCATCTTCCTGGTGGATCATACTCAGGCCTGCAGATAAGGTGCAGTTTACGCCTTCAGGCAAGCTGGGGAAATGTGCTTTGGCAAAGCTGACACGTATACGCTCCAGGCATTGGTACAGAATGTCGAGATCGGTATTGCTCAGCAGAATAACAAATTCCTCGCCGCCAAAGCGCGCGACCAGATCGCCTTCGCGCAGGCTGTCTGTCGCCAGTTTGGCGAAGCCCTGTAATACCTCGTCTCCAGCCGCGTGGCCGTAGAGGTCATTGATGCGTTTGAAATGATCCAGGTCAATCAGGGCTACACCGAGCGTCTGATTGGGCCGCATTAGCGTCATTCGGCGGCGTGCCTCGTCAATGAAGTAGCGGCGGTTTGCCAGTCCGGTAAGGCTGTCGGTAGTGGCCAGACTCTGCAGCTGCCCCATCATGCCGCGCAGGGTTTCCTGGTGCGCTTGCAGTGTGCTGTGACGCTGCTGCAAGCGCTCGCGGAGCTCACGGATATAGCTGCCGGTGATGGTTAGACAGCCGAGAAAACAAGCGAGAATAAACCACTGTACCAGGCTCAGTGTCAGATTCTGCGAGCTGGGAGAGCTGTAGTAATCAAAGGCAATAACGCTGCCAAAGCAGACCAGCGCCAGACCTGCTTGCAGCAGCAGATCGCGGCGCGATAGCTGGAATATGCCAAACACCAGAATGTTGGCGTAGACCAAGATGAGGCTGCCGCGCAGGCTGTCTGAAAAAGCCAGCATATACGTGGTTAACAAAATGGCTACGGCGATCTGGGCGTTGCTGAGGCTGGGTTCCGAGAAGCGGAGGTTGAGGCCGGTTTTGAATAGCAGCAAAAATACACTCTGGGTAAGCAGCCCCAGAAGCACGTGACTAAAGGCCATCCAGGCGGAGCCGTCATAGTGACCAGCGGCCCAGGCAACCCCAATGACCAGGTAGGTTATCAGGTAATTAACCTGCGCCAGGAAGAAGCGCTGTAGCCTCAGTGCCTGAAATTTATTGTTATCTGCGGCCTGGGTTTCGTTCACGATAGGCTCGACTTTATGTGATGGCATTATGACGTCAATTTATCGTTTAAGCCCTGGTTTGGGAAGCAGTATCTTGCTGCTGGCTGCAAAGTGACTGCCCACGGCCTGGCCGTGCTGAAAATGCCCGGTGGTAGTCTTAACGTGCCTGCCCCGGCCATGCTGCCTCATTTCGTCAGAGAATAAGGTCCCGGCGCTATGCCAAACGGCTAGCTCAGGTATACTTGGCTACTGTTTTTCCAGGGTGTGACTACAACCATCCAAGCCTGTCCGATTCCGTGAGACTGGTCTGACATAGCGCAGTCCCTGTCAGCCGCCTAAAGAGAGGAGCCTGTCCGAGCATGGCCGTTATCAAACAAGATGATCTGATTCAGAGCGTAGCTGATGCGCTGCAGTATATTTCCTATTACCACCCCGTTGACTTCATTCAGGCAGTGCATGAAGCCTACGAGCGTGAAGAGTCGAAGGCAGCCAAGGATGCGATTGCTCAAATTCTGATCAATTCGCGCATGTGCGCCACCGGTCATCGGCCGATTTGTCAGGACACCGGTATCGTTACCGTGTTCGTCAAGATCGGCATGAATGTCAGCTGGGAAGGTGCCACCATGAGCCTGGATGACATGATCAACCAGGGCGTGCGTCAGGCCTATAATCTGCCGGAAAACGTGCTGCGCGCTTCGATTCTGGCTGATCCGGCGGGTAAGCGTACCAATACCAAAGACAACACACCTGCTGTTATTCATTACCAGATGGTGCCGGGTGATACCGTTGAAATCGACGTTGCAGCCAAGGGCGGCGGGTCAGAGAACAAGTCCAAGATGGCGATGCTCAATCCATCTGACTCTATCGTCGATTGGGTATTGAAAACCGTACCGACCATGGGGGCTGGCTGGTGTCCGCCGGGCATGCTGGGGATTGGTATTGGCGGCACCGCTGAAAAAGCGGCGGTGATGGCCAAAGAGTCCTTGATGGATTCCATCGATATTCATGAGCTGCGCGCCCGTGGCCCGCAGAACCGGGTTGAAGAGCTGCGCCTGGAAATCATGGATAAGGTCAATGCGCTGGGTATTGGTGCTCAGGGCCTGGGTGGTCTCACCACCGTGCTGGATATCAAGATCAAGGATTATCCGACCCACGCCGCCAGTTTGCCCGTGTGCATGATCCCCAACTGCGCCGCGACCCGTCACGCGCACTTTACGCTTGATGGTACTGGCCCGGCTGTACTCAAGGCGCCGCCGATGGATGCTTATCCGGATATTACCTGGGAAGTAGGTGATGGCGTGCGCCGCGTTAACCTGGACACTTTGACGCCGGAAGACGTGCAGACCTGGAAGTCCGGCGAAACTGTTCTGCTCTCCGGCAAAATGTTGACCGGCCGCGATGCTGCGCACAAGCGTATGGTCGACATGCTGAACAAGGGCGAAGAGCTGCCTGTAGATCTTAAAGGTCGCTTCATTTACTACGTTGGCCCGGTTGATCCGGTACGCGAAGAGGTAGTCGGGCCTGCTGGGCCTACCACCGCTACACGGATGGACAAGTTCACCCGCCAGATCCTTGATCAGACCGGATTGCTGGGCATGATCGGTAAAGCCGAGCGTGGGCCTATCGCCATTGAAGCGATCAAGGACTACAAGGCTGCCTACTTGATGGCGGTGGGTGGTGCCGCGTATCTAGTGGCGCAGGCGATCAAAAAAGCAGAGGTGGTTGCCTTCCCTGAGTTGGGTATGGAAGCTATCTATGAGTTTGATGTGGAAGATATGCCGGTGACTGTCGCGGTAGACAGCCGAGGTGAGTCGGCGCATATCACCGGCCCGGCGATTTGGCAGAAGAAGATTGCCGAGAGCCTGGCAGTAGAAGTGAAGTAAGCGCTAAGAAGTTGGTAAAAAGGGTCTCGCTTGCGAGGCCCTTTTTTTGTCATCGCCCGTCCTGGGGCTGCGCTAGAAGCCGTCTGGTATGGCGAGTGCTTGCGGGTCATTAGCTACCCACCAGGCTCGCCAGCCAGTTGCTTGCTACCGGGTTAAACCAATGATTCACCCACGTGCAGCAGTTTCATGGAGTTGGTGCCGCCACGTGAGTTGTAGACATCACCCTTGGTCAGAATGACCCAGTCACCGGGCTGCACGTAACCGCCTTCAAGCAGCTTGTTCACGGCCTGCTGATTGATGTCGCTGGAGGGCATGTCTGCTGGATTGAAGGGCATTGCCTGTACCCCGCGATAGAGTGCGACCCGGCCTAGTGTCTGCGCGTTGGGTGAGAAGGCAAAGATCGGTAGGTGCGAGCGAATACGCGACATGATCAGCGGCGTAAAGCCGCTTTCGGTCAACGTGATGATCGCGGTAACACCGGGGAAGTGGTTGCCGGCATACATGGCCGCCAGTGCTATGGTCTCATCGCAACGCTCAGTTTTCTGATACAAGCGATGGCCGGACTTCTGGCTGGTCGGGTGCTTCTCCGCGCCGCGGCAGATGCGATCCATAGCCCTGACCGCCTCGACCGGGAAATCACCTGCTGCGGTCTCAGCGGACAGCATGACGGCATCGGTGTAATCCAATGCTGCGTTGGCTACATCGGATACCTCTGCACGTGTTGGCATCGGGCTGGAGATCATCGACTCCATCATCTGAGTGGCAGTGATCACGACCTTGTTCTGTTTGCGTGCACGACTGATGATGTGCTTCTGGATGCCAACCAGCTCGGCATCACCGATTTCGACACCCAGGTCGCCGCGCGCCACCATGACGCCGTCACTTGCCTGAATCAATCCATCAAGCGTCTCATCGTCAGCGACGGCTTCGGCACGTTCGATCTTGGCAATCAGCCAGGCTTCGGATTCGGCATCGCGCAGTAGCTTGCGTGCGAGGTTCATGTCAGCAGCGTCGCGCGGAAAAGATACCGCGACGTACTCCATCTCCAGCTCGGCGGCGAGATTGATATCGTTGCGGTCCTTGTCGGTCAAGGCAGCCGCAGAAAGCCCACCGCCGCGACGGTTGATCCCTTTGTTGTTGGACAGTGGGCCGCCGACGGTAACGCGGCACCGCACTTCGTCCCGGCCGACGCTTTCGACCTGCAATACCACGCGACCATCGTCGAGCAAGAGCTCGTCGCCCGCACGGCAATCGGACACCAGGTCGGGGTAGTCCAAGCCAACGATATCGCTGTTACCATTCTCCAGATCATGTACGGTGGATAACCGGAAATTGTCGCCTACATCCAGCTCAATGCGGCCATCGGTGAAGCGGCCAATGCGGATTTTGGGTCCCTGCAAATCGCCCAGTAGAGCCACATGTTGGCCGTTTTCCTCGGCAATTTCTCGTACCAGTCGGGCACGACGGCGGTGTTCGTCGGCACTGCCGTGGGAAAAGTTGAGCCGGGCGACGTTCATACCAGCGGCGATCAGTTCGGCAATTTTTTCCGGGCTGCTGGTTGCTGGTCCCAGGGTGGCGACGATTTTGGTGCGGCGCAGCGACATGCTCAAGTCCTTGTATGTTAGGCGGGCTGTTGGGAATGGGCTCTACAATAGAACATAATTGACCATTGCGGGTAGGTTGGTTGGCACAGGAGAGTTGTATGCATCCACAGGTCGAAGCGGTTACACAGGCGGTGCGCGAGCGCAGCAAGGTGTCGCGTGCAGCGTATCTCGCGCAAATGCATGATGCTCCCGAAGGTCGCAGTGGCTTGTCCTGTGGCAATCTGGCGCACGGCATGGCGGCCTGCTCGGCGCAGGACAAAAGCCGCATTCGTATGATGGACGAGGTTAATATCGGCCTGGTCACAGCCTACAACGATATGCTGTCCGCGCATCAGCCCTATGAGAGTTATCCGCAGCAGATCAGACAGATATTGCGTGGCATTGGTGCAACGGGGCAGGTAGCCGGTGGGGTGCCTGCCATGTGTGATGGTGTGACCCAGGGCGAGCCGGGCATGGAGTTGTCGTTGGCCAGCCGTGACGTGATTGCCATGGGGACCGCGATTGCTCTGTCACACAACATGTTTGACGGTGCGCTTTGTTTGGGGATCTGCGACAAGATAGTGCCAGGCTTGTTGATGGGCGCATTGCGCTTTGGTCACCTGCCGGTACTTTTTGTGCCTGCGGGCCCTATGCCTAGCGGTCTGCCCAATAGTGAAAAGGCGCGTGTACGCCAGTTGTTTGCCGAGGGCAAAGTCGGCCGCGAGGAACTGCTGGCGGCAGAAAGTGCCTCCTATCACAGTGCGGGCACCTGCACTTTCTACGGTACGGCCAATACCAACCAGATGTTGCTGGAGGCCATGGGGTTGCAGCTGCCCGGCGCCTCCTTCGTGCATCCCTCTACTCCTTTGCGCGATGCGCTCACTGCGCATGCGGCAGAACAGGTGGTGCGGCTGGCGCGTGCGGGTGAAGTACGACTGGCCGATATTCTCGACGAGCGCGCACTGATCAATGCGCTGGTGATGCTGCTGGCCACCGGTGGTTCAACCAACCTGACCATTCACCTGGTTGCCATCGGTCAGGCGGCGGGACTGCAATTACGCTGGGAAGATATGGCGGCACTCTCGGCAGTGGTACCCACGCTGGCGCACATTTACCCTAGCGGCAAGGCTGATATCAACCAGTTTCAGGCCGCCGGCGGCACTGCCTGGCTATTTCGCCAGCTACTCGACGCCGGGCTGTTGCACGAACAGGTACAGACGGTTGCCGGTTTCGGTCTCGCGCGCTATTGCCAGGAACCGGTGTTACAGGATGGCAAGCTGAGCTGGCGAGATGGGGCCGAGACGAGTCTGGATGAGAGTATTTTGCGTCCGCTAGCGTCGCCTTTTTTGCCCGACGCAGGCTTGCGCTTGCTGGAGGGCAACCTGGGGCGTGGCGTGCTCAAGGTATCGGCGGTCGATCCAGCGCATTGGCAGGTTAGCGCCCCCTGCCGGGTCTTTGACGACCAGGATGATTTCGTTACCGCGTTCAAGGCGGGCGAACTGGATTGCGATGGTGTTGCTGTACTTCGTTTCCAGGGGCCGCGCGCCAATGGCATGCCGGAGTTGCACAAGCTGCTACCTTATCTTGGCGTGCTACAGGATCGTGGATACCAGGTTGCGCTGGTCACTGACGGGCGCATGTCTGGCGCGTCCGGCAAGGTTCCGGCGGCCATTCACCTTTGTCCTGAAGCGGCTGATGGCGGCGCGCTTGCGCGCTTGCGCGACGGCGATCGGATTACGCTGGATGCGGGACAAGGGAGTCTGCAGTTGATGATCGACGAAGATGAATGGCAGGCAAGGGCGCCAGCGCTGCATCGAAAACCAGTACGACGAGGCTCGGGTCGCGAGTTGTTTGCCTTTATGCGCGCCGAGGCTAGTCCGGCAGAGCTGGGCGGCAGCGTCTTTACCGCCAGTTTGCAGCAAGCGGACCAATGATGATCGGGTTAAAGGAGTTGGCTGCTCAGCGAGGTCTGTCTATCCAGATCACTGCATCAGCCGATGAACACGCAAAGCAAGTGGTGGATAGGGTGCTTGCTGCGCTGCGCGCCGCGATAGATGCGCGCGGACGTGCAAGCCTGGCGTTATCCGGTGGCCGCAGCCCTAAAGCAATGCTGCGTCGCTTGAATACCGTCGAGTTTGACTGGGAGCAGGTCACTCTCACCCTGGTGGATGAACGCTGGGTTGCACCCGAGCACGCCGACAGTAATGCTGGGCTACTCTGGCGACACATGCCCGCGGTCATGAACAAGGTCAACTGGTTACCGCTCTACCGCGGGATTGGGCTTGCCGAGGACGCCGCAGCCAGCAGCGCTCTGATCGCAGACCTGTTGCCGCTGGATGCGGTCGTTTTGGGCATGGGAGCTGACGGCCACACAGCGTCGTTATTTCCTGGTGCACATGACATCATGCAGATGCTCGCACCAGATGCGTCGGCACCTTGTATGCCTGCGCTGTCTACTTCTGGTGCGCAAAGGTTGACCCTCAGCGGCGCTGCTTTACACTCCGCGCGCTTGCAGTTGCTTGCGGTCAGGGGCGAGGATAAGGCCATGACCCTGTGCGCTGCGTTGGCGGGGCAGCACCCGGAATGGCCGATCAGTTCATTTCTGCGGGCCCCGCTGGAAATTATCTATAGCCCCGATGGCAGTTAGGAGAATGGCGCCGCAATGGATATGACACAGACTCTGGATACATTGTTTGCCGAGGTCACGCTGCTGCCGGTCATCAGTATCGAGCGTGAAGCGGATATTCTGCCGCTGGCCGACGCGCTTGCCGCCGGGGGAATTACCACGCTGGAAGTGACGCTACGAACGCCATTCGGCCTGCCAGCCATCGAGCTGTTGCGGCGCGAGCGCCCGGCGCTGCAGGTAGGCGCGGGGACCGTGATTGATGCGGCACAGTTTGCTGCGGTAGAGCGCGCTGGCGCGCACTTCGTGGTAACACCGGGCATTACCGATGAGTTGCTTCAGTTAGGCCTGAAGAGCACCATTCCTCTACTGCCGGGTATCGCAACTGCCTCCGAGATTCTTGCCGGTTACCGCTTGGGCTACCGCCGCTTTAAGGTGTTCCCGGCTCAGGTGCTGGGCGGCGCGGCTCTGCTGAAGTCATTCGCCGGGCCTTTTAGTGATGTGCGCTTCTGTCCGACTGGCGGTATTGGGCAGCAGGATATTGGTGAGTATTTGACCCTGGGCAATGTGATGGCCGTGGGTGGTAGCTGGGTGGTGCCCAAGGCCAGCATCGCAGCCGAAGACTGGGCCGAAGTCACGCGGCTCAGTCTTGCTGCTACCAGCTTAGCCAAAGGTCGTGGCTGAGCTGGTAGCGCAATCATCAGGGTTTGCTGGGGTCGCTGAATCCGTCTGGCTTGATGATCAACAGATCGCAGCTGACCTCGTCCAGTAGTCGCTCGGCCGTATGACCGATGAGAGCGCTTTGCAGTCTGGAGCGTGATATTGCGCCCATTACCAGTAAATTGATTCCCTGTTTTTCAATCATGTTGGGAATCGCTTCTTCGGGATAGCCCTCCAGTAGCTGATGCTGCGCGTTGTCAGCATTGGCCCGCTTCAGTAGCTCCGCGAGGGCCTCAGCATGGTGTTTTTTGACGTCATCGGCGTAGCCCTGATAATCAACGACAAGCGTAGCGTCAATAACCATGGTTCGTGGCAAGGGGTTGTAACAGTGGACCAGGTTAAGGCTGGCGCCGGTTTCTTCTGCCAGCGTCTTGGCATCGCTGATCAGCTTTAGGTCAAGGCTGGCTGGTTTATCGTCCACGTGCAGTGGGTCAACCGCAGCGCAGATTTGCGTGATGGACTGCTCACCCCGTTTAACCAGCCAGAGTGGTGCCTCGCAGTGACGGATCAGCTGCCAGTCAGTATTGGTCAGAAAAAGCCGTTTGAGTGGGTTGTGATGATGCGTCGTCTTGATGACCAGGTCGGGCTGCCATTTTTGCGCGGCCTGCAGAATGTGCCGGTCAAGACGCTTACCCCACACTGAGTCCACCTCAACTTCTATGCCCTTGGCCCGCAGCGGTTCGGCCAGTTTGTTTAGAAGTTCACGATTGTGTTTTAGCAACGAGGCGCGGGCTTTCTCCAGGCCTGTGCTCTCGAATAGAGCGCCACCATCCAGTGCGGGCACGTAATCGCAGGCCAATAATGTGAGTCGCGCCTGTGGATAGTGTCGACAAAGATTTGCCGCGCGTTCCAGGCAGGGTTGTTTGTCTTCGGTGCTGGGATCTACTACAACAAGCATGTGACGAATATTCATGGTGCTGTCTCCGACAGTCGGCGCAGGCTGAAGCTGCAAATGGAGCGGTACGCCGTGCGTTTTCATTGAATAGAGTATATAAACAGCGAATCTAGGGTTTTAAGTAAGGTAGTCCTATGATTGCGTACGGCCACTGACTCAAGTCAAATGTTAGTTGAACTGAAGAATTTCATTCTGGTGCCGATACGCCGTAAATAGTGTCTTTTTCAGAGAACCTCATGACTAACCAGCTCTCACTCTTGCTCGCCTTGCTACTCGTATTAACCGGTTGTTCTTCAGCCTACAGCAAGCATCTGAGTAAAGCTTACAGTGCTTACGAAATAGGCGATTGTGCTGAGGTTATCAGACAGCTGTCGCAGACCGAGCGCTTGAGTCGTTCGCGGCCTTACTTGCAGCCGGAAATATCCCTGCTGCGTGGCCAGTGTCTGGAGCGTCAGGCGCTTTATCTGGATGCGGTTCAGACCTATCGTTACTTGGTTGATCATTATCCTCAAAACGAATACACCTATCGTGCGGGGGCTCGGCTGGAAACGCTCCGTCAGTTAGGTCATTACGATCCTGAGCAGGCGCTGGCGCCGCGTATTCGCTGAGGCGGCGCGCGAGGAAAACGCGCTTGGATCGTTGATGGCAGTAGGCTATTCTCGACTGACTGGTCAGATATGCGCCTGGAGCCACCATGAAGCTACCTTTTACTCTTTTTACCTTGCTCGCGTTTAGCTGGTCCGGCCTGGCTGATGCACAAATATACCGTTGGGTCGATGCCCAGGGGCAAGTGCACTTTGAGCAGCGCCCGCGTCAGGGATCTGAGCAGGTTGAGGTAAAGCCGCAGGTTATTCAGCGCGAAGATCACGTGCGGCAGAGCGAGCTGAACCGAGCGCGTCTGTTTGATGTGCGCGAGCAGGAGCGAGAAGAGCAGCGAGAGCAGAGTGCGCGGTTACGCGAGCAGCAAGCGGGTCGTTGCAGTAGAATGCGTGAGCTACTGGCACGCTACGATAACCGCGTTTACTGGTATGAGGAAGATGCCAGCGGGCGCCGTGTCGAGGTCTCGAACGAGCGGGTAAAAGCCAGCAAGGCTAGCCTGAATAAGCAGATTCAGGAGCAGTGCTGACATGCATGCTACCCCTAAGCCGCGTAGCGAAAGAATCCTGGAGCAGCGACAGATTCCGCGCCATCAGCTCAGTGCATTTCTGCGCGTTTACAATAGCCAGACCGATCGACCCTTTGGCTATATCGGCAATGTTTCACGGCTGGGCGTGATGTTGATTACCCCTTTGCCCGTGATGCTTCAGCAGGAATACCAGCTGATGTTAAAACTACCTGCCTTGAACGGCCTGGGTTTCCAGCCTGTGCCTTTACGGGTGCACAGTCATTGGTGTCGTCAGGATATCAGCCCCGGTTTCTATGATTGCGGTTTCAGTATTGTGTCCAACCCCAATACCTTCTCTGATTTGGCGTTAATGTTGCGTGGGTATTTCAGCTTTGGCCAGGCGCCGGATGCCTGAAGGGCTGCATTGCGTTACCCTGCAGCAGATGATTAACGGGGGCAGGGCATGAGCAAGAGTTTTTTCTGGTACGACTTTGAATCCACAGGAATAGATCCGCGCCGCGACCGCCCGGTGCAGGTAGCGGGTGTACGCACCAATGAGCAGCTGGAAGAAATTGGTGAGCCGCTATGTATTGACTGTCGTTTGCCAGCGGACGTTCTGCCGCATCCCATGGCGTGTCTGGTGACGGGTATTGGTCCTGAGCGTTTGGCCAACGGGCTGAGTGAGCCGGAGTTTATCCATCTCTTGCACGAGCAGATGATGCAGCCGGGCACCTGTAGCGTGGGCTATAACAGCCTGCGCTTTGACGATGAGATGACTCGCTTTACCTTGTATCGCAATTTCCATGATCCCTATGCCCGTGAGTGGCAGGGTGGCAACAGCCGCTGGGATCTCCTCGATGCGCTGCGTGCCGCCCATGCGCTGCGTCCCGACGGCATTGTTTGGCCTCAGCAGGATGGTTTCACCAGTCTCCGGCTGGAACTATTGACTGCGGCCAACGGTATTGATCATGGGCAAGCCCATGACGCGTTAGCTGATGTGCGTGCCACTATCGCCATGGCGCGACTGCTGCGTCAGGCACAACCAAAGTTGTTTGATTATTTGCTAAGCCTGCGCAGCAAGCACCGTGTGACCGAGTTGATTGACCTGCAGCAGCTGCGCCCGTTAGTGCATGTGTCGGGTCGTTTTGGTCGCGAGCGACGGGGCTTGGCATTAGTGCTGCCACTGGGCTGGCATCCAACGAATCGCAACGCCCTGATTGTCTACGATCTGGGTACAGATCCATCGCTGGTGATGGCGCAGAGTGCTGATGATATTAGACGCTTACTCTATACCCGTAACGATGAGCTGGCTGAGGGGGAGGCACGTCCGGGTCTGAAGCTGGTGCACATTAACAAGTGTCCGGTTCTGGCCGATACCAAGGTGCTGCTACCAGCCGACATTGAGCGCTTGCAACTGGATATGCCTTTACTGCACGAGCGGGCCGAGCAACTGGCACGCTGGCGCGAAGGCGCGCAAGCGCTGCTGGCAGAGGTTTACGCACAGCAGTCGTCTGTCGGCAAGGATGAAGACGATCCTGAACAGCAGCTGTATGGCAGCTTTATCAGTGATGTTGATCGCCGTTTGTTGCCCGCTATTCGTGAGGCGGATGGCAGGACGCTGGCAGCCACCAGCTGGCCACTGCGCGATCAGCGCCTGGTCGATATGCTGTTCCGCTACCGAGCGCGCAATTTTCCTGACTCATTGAATGAGCAGGAGCACGAACAATGGAGGCGCTTCTGTAGAGAGCGTTTGACTGGAGAGGAGCCCGGTGCTCCCATTACGCTAGCCGACTTTATGCAGCATATTGATGAGTTATTGCCTACAGTAGAAGGTGAGCAACATGCGTTGCTAGTGGCTTGGCAAGCGGAAGCAAAAGCGCGAGCTATTGCGCTGGGAATAACGCCAGCCTGATTTGATTAAGGCAATAAAAAACCCGATGCAAGCATCGGCTTTTTTATTCAACGCAAATGGCTTCAGCCCAGGATGGTCATCCAGGATTCAACTTTCTCGGAGCCATACTGCTCTTTCCACGCTTTCAGCGTTTTGTGATTGCCGCCTTTGGTCTCGATTACTTCACCGGTATTCGGGTTCTTGTATTGCTTGACCTTGCGAGCACGCTTGACGCCACCAGCGGCTTTCTTACCTGTGCCCGCTTTGTTATCAGGATCAAGAATGGAGACAACATCTTTCAGTGATTTGTTGTACTGACCCATCAGAGTCCGCAGTTTTTCTTCAAACTCGATCTCTTTTTTCAGCTTGTCATCATTGGACAGCGACTGAAGGCGCTCATTAAGTTCGCGAATGGTTTCTTCAATTTGACGATATTCTTGAAGCATGGACATGGAAGTCTACCTTTTAAAACGAGGTTAAATAGCTGGAAACCGCTCAATGTTAGTTTAAGCAGCTCTGGCTTACAACAAGTTGCAACTTGTCCATGACAAAGAATAGCTGTTTTTAGCCATCCTCAGGTTGTTCGGGCGGTAAACCTTAGTGGGATAGTGATTATTTATCTGCACCTGAATCGGCGGACCGGTTAAAATACACTGTTTTACAGTAGAGGCGTGTTGGCGCTTTTTCATTTAGTTCCAGGGTGGGTGGCTGACTTGGCGTGCCTACTTTGTGTCTCTACTTACATTAAAATAGTGTGATCATTGTTATGACAACTGAGCGAGGAGTGGAAATGCGTACTTTCAGGTTGGTAATTGCCTGTCCTGACCGGGTTGGTATTGTCGCTAAGGTGAGTAATGTACTGGCGGCGTATAACGGCTGGATCACTGAGGCCAATCACCATTCCGACAATTTGTCTGGTTGGTTTTTCATGCGGCATGAAATACGAGCCGATTCGCTGCCTTTTGATGTTGATGGTTTGCGCACGGCGTTTGCGCCTATTGGTAACGAGTTTCAGATGGACTGGCGCGTTAGTGATTCCGCTGAGCGCAAAAAAGTCGTTCTGATGGCGAGTCGTGAATCCCACTGTCTGGCCGACTTACTCCATCGTTGGCATAGTGGTGAACTTGCCTGTGATATTACCAGCGTTATTTCCAATCACGATGACTTGCGCAGTATGGTCGAGTGGCATGGTATTCCTTTCCATCATGTACCTGTCGATCCTGCCAATAAAGCACCGGCTTTTGCCAAGGTAAACGAACTGGTTGCCGAGCAGCAGGCAGATTGTATTGTTCTCGCGCGTTATATGCAGATATTACCGCCTGAGCTTTGTCAGCGTTATGCTCATCGCATTATTAATATTCATCATAGTTTCCTGCCGTCGTTTGTGGGCGCGCGTCCTTATCATCAAGCCGCCCAGCGTGGTGTGAAACTGATTGGAGCGACCTGCCATTATGTGACGGAAGAGTTGGATGCGGGTCCGATCATCGAGCAGGATGTGGTGCGTATAACGCACCGCCACAACGCCGATGACATGGTCCGGTTAGGAAAGGATGTCGAAAAAATGGTGCTGTCACGTGGTCTGCGTTATCACCTGGAAGATCGTGTGCTGGTCCACGACAACAAGACGGTGGTGTTCAGCTAAGCTAAAAGGATACAACCCGAAGCAGGAGGCTTTATGCTGAAATCGATCAAAGTACGTGACTATATGACGTCTGATCTGGTTACTTTTACCGCAGACATGGATTTGTTTCGGGCGATTGATCGCCTATTGGTCAACCAGATTTCCGGTGCGCCGGTATTGGATGAGCACGGCAACTTGGTTGGGTTGTTATCCGAGGGCGATTGTCTCAAGGGGATTCTCGCTGGCAGTTACTTTGAGGAAGTGGGTGGTACGGTGGCATCGGTCATGACGGTCGTGGTCGAGACCATTGATGCGGATGCTGATATCGTCAAAGCCGCTGAGCACTTTATACGTATGCGTCGGCGCCGCTTACCTGTAATCGACGAAGGTCGACTGGTAGGGCAAATCAGCCGACGAGACATTCTGCGCGCCATGCAGAAGTATAATGAGCATGCGGCGCCAAAATGAACTCCTCACCTTTTGACGATAGCGATGAAGACAGCCTCGATCCCTTGGCGGCAGGCTCGGCGAGCATGCCGGGGATGCAGGGCGAGGGCTGCCTCCTGCGCTTTGCGCCTGATGACCTGAATGACGAAATGGGTGCAGACTTTTCCATTGATGAGCGCGCGCAGCCGCCATTAGCCAAGTCTGAATAATGGGGTTGGTCATTTGGGCCGGGGTTTGCCTATACTGAAGCTGGCAAAGGGCTATGCCAAAAAGCGCTGGTGCTTGGGTGCTTGGTTGCAGAGACAGCTGCTGCTTAAGAGCTGGTAAGGATAGAGTTCAACTTACCCTGTTTAAAAGGGCTCTCAGTTACGATGCAGAAAAAAATAACAACTGACCAGGTGCGTATTGGCATGTATGTCGAGCGCTTTTGTGGCGCCTGGATCGATCATCCCTTTTGGTCCAGCAAACTGCTGATTGAAGATCGGCAGACTTTGCAGCGTATTCAGGAAAGTGCCATCACCGAGCTGGTGATAGATGTGAGCAAGGGACTTGATGTTGTTTTGCCTGCCCCTGCTGATGAGATTGTGTCTGATGAGGGCATCATCGCTGAACAGCCGCCGGCTGAATCCCCACCCAAACCTACCTCCGCTAAAAACTCGGCTACCAGTTCCATGGCGGACGAGATTTTGCGCGCTCGGCAGATATTCAGTCGAGGCAAGCAGGCGGTTAAGGATATGTTCAAGGATGCTCGCCTGGGGCAGGTGGTTAACACCCATGGGCTTAATGAGTTGATAGCTGAGATGAATGGCTCTCTGAGCCGAAATCCACACGCGCTCATCAGCGTTGCCCGCATCAAGCACAAGGATGAATACACCTATCTGCACTCGGTGGCTGTTGCCGCAATGATGGTGGGTATGGCTCGCGCTGTCGGGCTGGGCGAGCCTGAAGTACTGGAAGCAGGCATGGCCGGGCTGATGCACGATATGGGCAAGGCTGTAATGCCTGAAGCGATCCTCAACAAACCGGGTAAATTGACTGACGAAGAGTTTGTGGTGATGAGAACGCACCCTGTTGAGGGTCACAAGCTGCTTATGGACTGGGAGGGCGTGCCAGAGGCGGTACTGGATGTCTGTTTGCACCATCACGAAAAGCTCGATGGTACCGGCTATCCTGAGCGCTTGGAGGGAGAGGGTATTTCATTGTTGTCACGTATTGGGGCGATCTGCGATGTGTATGATGCGATTACCTCCAACCGCCCATATAAAGTGGGCTGGGACCCATCCGAGTCGCTTAGCCGGATGGCTGGCTGGAAAGGTCATTTTGATCCTGCACTGTTCAAGTTGTTTGTGCGGATGTTGGGTATTTACCCGGTTGGCTCTTTGGTGCGCCTGGAATCTCAGCGTCTGGGAGTGGTGGTTGAACAGAGTACCGCCTCGTTATTGATGCCTAAAGTCAGCGTATTTTATTCGGTGCGCCTCAAGCAGGGGCTTCCCGTTACTTTGCTGGATTTGGCTGATCCGGCTGAGAAGGACAAGATAGTGGGGCGCGAAAATCCGGAGGATTGGCCTTTCAAAAATCTGGACCGCTTGTGGTTGCCAAGCTGAGTGCCCGCCTGCACACAAAAAAGCCGCTCAAAGAGCGGCTTTTTCTATTCCATTTACTTATCAGGCGTTGGCCGCCTGCTTGCCGGCTTCTGCCGGGTCCGCTGTGCGAATCAGGTGATCGAAAGCAGCCAGTGAGGCGGTAGAGCCAGCTCCCATGGCGACGATAATCTGCTTGAACGGCACGGTGGTAACGTCACCGGCGGCAAAGACGCCGGGAATGTTGGTCGCGCCGCGTGCATCGATTTCGATCTCGCCGAAGCGGGTCAAGTTCAGCTCGCTATCTTTAAGCCACTCGGTATTGGGTATCAGGCCGATCTGTACGAAAATACCTGCTACATCTACCTGCTTTAGCTCCTCGGTTGCACGGTCCTTGTAGGTCAGACCAACCACTTTTTTGCCATCACCGCGCACTTCTGTGGTCTGTGCGCTCTTGATGATGTCGATATTGCGCATGGAGCGTGCCTTGCGTTGCAATACTTCATCGGCGCGCAGGGTGTCGGCAAACTCCAGAACGGTCACGTGCTCGACAATACCTGCCAGATCGATTGCCGCCTCAATACCTGAGTTACCACCCCCAATCACTGCTACGCGCTTGCCTTTGAATAGCGGGCCATCACAGTGAGGGCAGTAAGCCACGCCCTTACCACGGTATTCCTGCTCACCCGGCACGTTCATCTCTCTCCAGCGCGCGCCGGTAGCCAGGATCACGGCTCGGCTCAGCAGCGTGGCGCCGCTTTTCAGCGCAATCTCAACGTAATCACCGGTGCTGATTTGCTGGGCTGTCTGCTCGGTGATCAGGTCAACATCGTATTCCTTAACGTGTTGTTCCAGGTTGGCAACCAGCTTAGGACCTTCGGTATAAGGCACCGATATGAAGTTTTCGATACCGACAGTATCCAATACCTGGCCACCAAAGCGTTCAGCGACGATACCGGTACGAATACCCTTGCGTGCAGCATAGATGGCAGCAGAAGCAGCCGCTGGGCCGCCGCCGACAATCAGCACATCGTAAGGTGCTTTCTCATTCAGCTCGGCAGCTTTGCGCTTGGATGCACCGCTGTCGACTTTGTTGACGATATCAGCCAGCGTCATGCGGCCTTGGCCAAAGTGCTCGCCATTGAGGTAGACCGATGGCACTGCCATGACTTGGCGTTCGTCGACTTCATCCTGAAACAAGGCTCCGTCAATCATGACGTGAGTGATGTTGGGATTTAGCGTCGCCATCAGGTTCAGCGCTTGCACGACATCCGGGCAGTTTTGGCAGGACAGAGAAATGTAGGTCTCAAAGTGGAACTCGCCTTCCAGGTTGCGGATTTGCTCAAGCAAAGCCGGGTCTGCCTTGGATGGGTGTCCACCGGCCTGCAGCAATGCCAGTACCAGCGAGGTGAACTCATGGCCCATGGGAATACCGGCAAAGCGCACTCGGGGCGGCTGGCCGCTTGGCCCAATAGCCATGCTCGGGCTGCGCTTGTCGTCGGCAGAAACCAAGTCGATCTTGCTCGACATTTCTGCTATTTCGACCGCGAGTTCATTTAATTCTTGGCCCTTGGGGCTGTCATCAATGGACACGCTGATTTCTATCGGTTTAACGATATTCTGCAGGTACGTGTCCAGTTGTTTCTTCAGATTAGCGTCCAACATGTGCGTGTCCTTAAAAGAAATTGGTCAAATTTTGGGCGAAAAAAACCCGGCCCGCCAACCGGGAGCGCATAGCGCTCCGCAGCGGGCCGGGTCATCAGGTAATATTAGATTTTGCCGACCAGGTCTAGAGAAGGAGCCAGGGTGGCTTCGCCTTCCTTCCACTTGGCTGGGCATACTTCGCCCGGATGCGCTGCAATGTACTGAGCAGCCTTGACCTTGCGTACCAGGTCTTCAGCGTTACGGCCAATACCTTCGCAGGTTACTTCAACCGCTTGGATGATGCCCTGTGGATCGATGATGAAAGTGCCGCGGTCAGCCAGGCCCATTTCTTCGCGCATGTTGTCGAAGTTGCGGGTAACGACACCGGTAGGATCGCCGATCATGGTGTACTTGATCTTGGCAATGGTTTCAGACGCATCGTGCCAGGCTTTGTGGGTGAAGTGAGTATCGGTGGATACGGAGTAAACCTCTACGCCCATCTTCTGCAGTTCTTCGTAGTAATCGGCAACGTCGCCCAGCTCGGTTGGGCAAACGAAGGTGAAGTCAGCTGGATAGAAGAAGAAGATAGCCCATTTGCCTTTTACATCGGCTTCAGTGACTTCGATGAACTCGCCGTTCTTGAATGCCTGAGCCTTGAACGGTTTGATTTCGGTGTTGATAACTGACATCGATAAACTCCTTATTGAGTTGTTTGTCTGGTTGGTTAAGAAGACAGGAGCAATAATAGGCTCCTCGCCAGGATACTTAAAATAAATTTCAACTAAATTGCAGATAGATTTTAACTATCTGAGGCCAATACGCTGTAATTCAAGCTCACCAGCCATTTTATTACGTCAGGCATGTGCGGAAAATGCCCGGTTTTTCTGTTCAGGTTCGTTGAGCTTTGTGACCATTTGGCCTGGTTGTGGGTTCCCGAGGCTGATAGCGGTCGGCGAATCCAGTAAAGTAGGGCCAACTGAACCCGATAGAGCAAATGTATGCTGACTCACCTTGATGCACAAGGCCGCGCGAATATGGTCGATGTGACCGAAAAGGCGGTTACCTCACGCGAAGCACTGGCGGAATCGCTGGTGCGCATGCGCCCGCACACATTCGAGATGATTCAATCCGGCGGACACCCCAAGGGTGATGTGCTGGCGGTCGCCCGCATAGCGGGGATCCAGGCTGCCAAGAAAACCTCTGAGCTAATTCCGTTGTGCCATCCACTGATGCTGACCAGCGTCAAAGTAGAGCTGCTGTTGGAGGCGCCGGACGCCGTGCGCATTCAGGCGCGTTGCAAGTTGGCTGGTCAGACTGGCGTTGAGATGGAAGCATTGACTGCCGCCAGCGTGGCAGCGCTTACGCTCTATGACATGTGCAAAGCAGTCGACAAAGGCATGGTCATAGAAGCTACTCGCCTGCTGCAGAAGTCGGGTGGTAAAAGTGGCGACTATCAAGCAGAGGCTCCGGCATGATTCATCTTCAATTCTTTGCGCGTTACCGTGAGCAGCTAGGCTGTGATACCGAACAATTACCCTGGCATACCAGCTTTCGTACCATGGGTGATGTACGTCAGCATCTGCTGGCGCGCGGTGAGGCCTGGCAGGTGCTTTCCGAGCCGCGCATCATGTGCGCGCGCAATCAGGAGTTGTGTGCGTTAGATACTGCAATTGTTGATGGTGATGAGCTGGCGTTCTTTCCTCCGGTTACCGGGGGCTGATATGCGTATCGCTGTGCAGCACGAGACCTTTGATCCGGGTGAATGGCTGAATCGTATGCAAGGTGACAACCAGGGTACGGGTGCAGTGGTTGGCTTTGTCGGATACGTGCGTGACTATAATGATGGCAACAGCGTTGCTGGTATGTGGCTTGAACATTATCCGGGCATGACCGAAAAAGCGCTGCTGAGTATTGCTGAGCAGGCCGCTGTGCGCTGGCCATTGTTGGACGTGCAGTTAATCCACCGTGTAGGTCAGCTTGAGCCGGGCGAGCCTATCGTCTTCGTCGGCGTTGCTTCGGCGCATCGTCAGGCGGCCTTTGCGGCTACCGAATTCATTATGGATTACCTGAAGACCCGCGCGCCGTTCTGGAAGCGCGAGAATACGCCGCAAGGCGAGCGCTGGGTTGAATCGCGAGAAAGTGATGAACAGGCACTGGAGCGCTGGTCGTCCCAGCCATGATTCAGCCGTGATAGAGTGGCAGACAAGCAGCAAACGGAGCAAGGTATGACACAAGGTCGGTTACAGGACGGTCAGGGACGCCGCATCGAATATCTGCGCCTCTCGGTGACTGACAGATGTGACTTTCGTTGTGTCTATTGCATGGCCGAAGACATGACCTTTTTGCCGCGTGCGCAGATTCTCAGTCTCGAAGAGATCGAGCGTGTTGCCCGGCTTTTTGTTGCACAGGGTGTGCGCAAGATACGCCTGACCGGCGGCGAGCCACTGGTGCGCAGAGGTATCGTCGATCTCTGCGCGCGCATCAGCGCGCTGTCTGGGTTGGATGAGCTGGTTATGACTACCAACGGCTCACAACTCGATAAGTTGGCCCAGCCGCTGGTCGACGCCGGCGTCAAGCGCCTTAATATCAGCCTGGATAGCCTGCAGGCGGATAAGTTCAAGGCCATTACCCGTACGGGTGAGCTTAGCCAGGTGCTGGCGGGTATTGAAGCTGCACGCAAAGCGGGCTTTGAACGGACCAAGTTGAATGTCGTGGTGATGAAGGGCCGTAATCACGATGAGGTCAGCGCGCTGACCGATTTCGCCCTGCAGCGTGGGCTCGATATCACCTTTATTGAAGAAATGCCGCTCGGTGATGTAGGGCGCGAGCGCGGCGAAGCCTTCTGCTCAAGCGCCGAAGTGCGTGAGATGATCAGTCAGCACCATAGCTTGATCGACAGCAGTGAAAGCAGTGGCGGCCCCGCGCGTTACCTGCGGGTTGAGGGGTATCCCGATAGCCGTATTGGCTTTATCTCGCCGCATTCGCATAATTTCTGCGATACCTGCAACCGTGTTCGCTTGACGACCGAAGGCAGGTTGCTGCTGTGTCTTGGGCATGAGAACGCGCTTGATATGCGTGATCTGGTGCGTCGCTATCCTGATGACGATGCGCCAATTGTCGCCGCATTGGAGCGTGCTCTGCAGCATAAGCCTGCCCGTCACGAGTTCGCTGTCGATGGTGAGGTTCAAGTCCTGCGCTTTATGAACGCGACAGGCGGCTGATCGCGTTGTAGCGCTTTTGGTGCCTGTTTGCTTCCCTTTGCTCTATTGATCCGGGTCAACACCTTAAACCCGGTGGCGGCGTAGTCTGCATGCTCAGACTTTCAAACGCCGGAGAACCTAATGCTCAGCTCTATTCGTTGGGACGCAGACCTGATTCGTCGCTACGATCACGCCGGTCCGCGTTACACCTCCTATCCTACGGCCGTGCAATTTCATGATGGCATTCGCTCGACGGACTATGTGCATGCGCTGGAAAATAGTCGAGCAAACCAGCGCAGTCTGTCGCTCTATATACATATCCCGTTCTGCGCGAATATTTGCTATTACTGTGCCTGCAACAAGGTCATCACCAAGGACCGTAGCCGAGCCCGTGAATACCTTGTAGCGCTGCAGCGTGAGATAGAACTGGTCAGCGAGCAGCTGGGGCCGGATCAGCACGTTGAGCAATTGCATTTTGGTGGCGGCACACCGACCTTCCTCAGCCATGCCGAGTTGCGTGAGCTGATGGGGAGTTTGCGCGAACACTTTTTACTGCGTGATGATGATGGTGGGGATTACAGTATCGAGATCGACCCACGTGAAGCCGATTGGGCGACCATGGGGCTATTGCGTGAGCTGGGCTTCAATCGCGTCAGCTTTGGCGTGCAGGATCTTGACCCCGAAGTGCAGCGAGCGGTAAACCGCTTGCAGAGTCAGGAGCAGACGCAAACGGTGATGGATGCAGCGCGCACCCTGGCGTACCGTTCAATCAATATTGACCTTATCTACGGGCTGCCTAAACAGACGCCGGAGCGATTTGCGGAAACGGTCGATGCCATTATTGCGCTGAAACCGGATCGTCTGTCGGTGTTCAATTACGCCCATTTACCCGAGCGCTTCATGCCGCAGCGCCGCATCAACAGCGCTGATCTGCCAACGCCACAAGATAAATTGCTGATGTTTGAAAACAGCGTGCGACAGTTGCTGGCCGCAGGCTATCGCTATATCGGGATGGATCACTTTGCCTTGCCTGATGATAGCCTTAGTATTGCCCAGGACAGTGGTGAGCTGCAGCGTAATTTTCAGGGCTACACAACCCATGGTCATTGTGACCTGATTGGTCTCGGTGTGTCGTCGATCAGCCAGATTGGCGATCTATACAGCCAGAACAGTAGCGATATAAAGCACTATCAACAGGTGCTGCAGGAAGGTGGGTTGGCCACTCATCGCGGCTTGATGTGCCATACGGATGATCATATTCGGCGCGCGGTAATCGCCCAGTTGATCTGCCATTGCAAACTTTCCTTCGCTGACATCGAGAAGCGCTTTGGTATCGAGTTTCATGAGTACTTCGCCGACTGCCTGCCCATGCTGGAGCAGATGGCGCGCGACGGACTATTGATCTTGACTCCAGGTAGCATCAGGGTCCAGCCAGCGGGCCGTTTGCTTATCCGTTCTATCTGCATGCTGTTTGATGCTTATCAGAGTGAGCAAAGCGCGCAACGGTTCTCTCGCATCATCTAACCTCTGTGCCTTGAATTAAGCGGTGCTGGTATGCTGGATACCTCGGAGCAAGCAGCCAGGGGTATTTCATGCATAGCGATGTGGGCAGGCAACGGTCTTTTTGGTTTCGTACCCTACTGCTGATCCTTGCGGCAGCAGTAGTGCTACTGTCGTGGTTGGGCAGCGCTGACCGGTCGTCGGTGGACTATGTCGATAGCGCCTTGCTACAGGCCTCGGTTGCCTTTGCCTCTGCGCGAGCACTTAACGCGCTGATCTCGGTACTGCAGTCAACTACCCTGAGCTTTAGCTTATTTGGCGGTGTAGCAGTGACGCTTGGCGAGCTCCTCGATCCTTTCAATGACCTGATTGAACAATATGGCACGCTAATGCAGTGGGCTATTGGTTCTCTGCTCACCCAGAAAATCCTGCTCGGAGTGGTATCGCATAGCGTCTTCAAAGTACTGATCACACTAAGTGCGATTCTATTGGCGTTCAGCTTGTGGTGGCGACGTGGAAGGTGGGCTGCCAGTTCTCTGAGGTTATTCCTGGCGCTGTTGTTTCTGCGTTTTGCCATGGCCGCCGTCGTATTGCTCAACGGCGTGGTCGATCACTACTTTCTGGATGATCAAACACGGCAGCAGGTGGTGCAGTTGGATAACCTGCCGGCACAAGTAAAGACCCTGGGCGGCAACGCGACTGTGTTGGATACCGAGCCCGCGCTGAATGCGCTCCGAGAGCGCGAGCGGCCGTTGCAACAGCAACGTAATCAGTTACTGGCAGAGCAGGGGCGACTGGGCCACGCGCTGGCCCAGAGCCGTCGGGCATTGACTGAGCTGGAGCAGCAACTTGGCGGTATGGCGCGTCTTAATCCCTTTTCTCGCAGCGAAGATCATATCGCCCTGCTCAGGCAGGTTGAGCGTTTGGAGGATCAACAGCAGGCGGTTGAGGATCAGCTTAGGCCACTCGTGCAGCGGCTAGCGGATATCGGACAGGAGCGCGCGGCAGTGCAGGAGGCTAAAGCGGACGGTGCTACTGATGCCATACCCTTGGGCGAACAGTTTGCGCGTGCCGCCGATCCGGAAACCTATTTGGCGATCAAACAGGCATTGGATAGTGCTGTTGATACCGTGCTGAGGGCTATGACGCTCTTTGTACTGCGTACGTTGATACTGCCGTTGTTGTTCCTGTATCTC
The DNA here is from genome assembly GCF_014077575.1 of Pseudomonas sp. 5Ae-yellow. Lineage (NCBI taxonomy): Bacteria > Pseudomonadati > Pseudomonadota > Gammaproteobacteria > Pseudomonadales > Pseudomonadaceae > Pseudomonas > Pseudomonas sp. 5Ae-yellow. The sequence continues at coordinate 60,102 of NZ_JACGWE010000006.1, forward strand.
CTAATCAAGGGGTTGCGGGCAATCTGGCGGATCGATTGGCGGCCCTGGCTGGCTGGAACGTATTCTGCGCGAAGAGTCATCGAGTGACGCTTGTAGCAACGGCGCTGTTGCATCCTTTGTACGCTGTTCATCGGTTTTAGATAAAGTTTTGTCTGCTGCGGACGATTAGAGGTTATTACTTTATCGCCGAGGCAACAGATATGGCTGTGCAATTGAGTTTTAACCAGAAAATTGTCAGTGCTGCCTGTGTTGTGGTTATCGCCGCTTTTGCTGCATTTTCTGTTTATAACGATTATCTGCAGCGCAAGACGTTGCAGGATAATCTGCAAACCTACCTGGCGGATGCCGGTAGTCTTACTGCAGAAAATATCAGCAACTGGCTATCCGGACGTATTCTTCTGTTAGAAAATCTGGCGGCCAATACCCAGAGCGAAGGGGCCTATCGTCTGGTGCCGCTGCTGCAACAGAAAACACTCGAGCAGACGTTTGAGTTCAGCTATCTGGGGGCTGCCAACGGCGACTTCACCATGCGTCCCGACTCTGCGATGCCGGCGGATTATGATCCGCGTACGCGTCCGTGGTTTAAAAATGCCAAAGCCTCAGGCAAGACCATACTGACAGCACCCTACGTCGATGCCGCAACGGGCGATCTGATCATGACCATAGCGACGCCTGCTGGCCCTGATGTGGTGGGGGGCGATCTTAATCTCAAGGTGATCTCGGGGATTATCAACGCACTGGAGTTCAATGGTCTGGGTTACGCGTTTTTGGTCAGTGGTGATGGCGACATACTAGTTCATCCCGACACCGACCTGCAGATGAAGAGGCTGCAGGATGTTTATCCGCAAAACACACCACAGATCAACAGCGCCTTAAGCGAAGCTGTGCTTGACGGGCAGAAGCGGATGCTCACTTTCGTCCCTGTTCATGGTTTACCCGGCGTGGAATGGTAGGTGGGATTGTCAGTGGATCAGGACAAGGCATTTGCCAGTCTGACCAGCTTTCGTATCTCAGCTCTGATTGCTGCTGTTATTGCCTTGACGGCCATTGTCCTATTGCTCAGCCTACTGATGCGTTATCTGCTGCTGCCGCTCAATTCACTTGGTCACGCGCTGGATAATATTGCTAAAGGGGAAGGCGATCTGACCAAGCGGTTGCCGGTTCATAGCCGCGACGAGTTTGGCCGTCTGGCTATGGCTTTCAATCAGTTTGTAGAGCGTATTCACGAATCTATCAGTCAGGTCGCTCAAACCAGTAGTGAGCTGAATGATGTGGCGCTGCGAGTACTCGATGCCTCCAACGCGAATATGGCGAGTTCGGATCAGCAGTCTGCGCGAACCAATAGCGTGGCAGCGGCAATCAATCAACTGGGCGCAGCTGCGCAAGAGATTGCTCGTAATGCCGCAGACGCCTCTACGCAAGCCAGCGGTGCCCGCGACGGTGCAGAGCAGGGTAGCGAGGTTGTCAGCAAGACCATTGCCGCCATGCAGGAGTTGTCGAACAAGATCCGTCAGTCGAGCAAAACGATAGAGCAGTTGAGTAATAAGACCGAGGACATTGGGCGCATTCTTGAGGTGATCCAGGGTATTTCCGAGCAGACTAATCTACTGGCACTCAACGCTGCGATTGAGGCAGCCCGAGCCGGAGAAACCGGACGAGGATTTGCAGTGGTCGCCGACGAGGTACGTAATCTGGCGCATCGCACACAAAGCTCGGCACAGGAAATTCAGGTGATGATTGAAGGATTGCGTAGTGACGCAGCCTCCGCTGTGACCCTGATGAGCGATAGCCAGCAGTATAGTGAACACAGCGTGAGTGTGGCCGCGCAAGCGGGGGAGCGATTGCATCAGATTACGCTAGGTATTGGCGAGATTGATAACATGAACCAGTCAGTTGCTACTGCGACCGAGGAACAGACTTCAGTAATCGAAAGCCTCAACGTGGATATAACCGATATCAACATGCTCAACCAGGAGGGCGTAGACAATCTGCAGGCGACCCTGCGCGCATGCACTTCGCTTGAGCAACAGGTTACTCGCTTGCGTGAGTTGGTGGGTAGCTTCCGTATCTAGTTGTTTGGCGCAGGGGTCGCCAAGTCCTTGATCACCTGCTGTAAGCCGCTGTACCCAGTACAGCGGCACAAGTTACCGTGCATCGCCTGCTCAAGCTCGCCTTCGCTGGCGTTCGGGCGTTGCGTCAGGGCGGCGGTTAAACTAGTGGTTATCCCCGGGATGCAGTAGCCGCATTGCAGCGCGCCGTGTTCGATCAAGCTGTCCGCTACCCGTTGAAATGCAGGTTTGGAGCGCAGCCCTTCAACAGTAATCACCTCTTTGCCCTGCACCTGATAGGCCAGCAGTAAACACGCTGGCACTGCCGCTCCGTCGAGCTGAATCGTGCAGGCCCCGCAGCGCCCGATGCTGCAGCCTTCCTTGGGGCCAGTGAGTCCTTGGTCTAAGCGCAGTATGTCCAGCAAGCGGCGGGCCGGGCCGACCCTCATATTCAGCAACTGCCCGTTCAAGGTAAAATTTAGCTGCATGTTCGGAGTAGTATTTTCGGTGCTCATGGCAGGTTTTCCTCGGCAGCGGTCATAGCGGCTAGTAGTGCCGCGGGGCGAGCGGGCAGGTCGCATGGCCGTATACCAGTGGCATCTTGAATCGCGGCCATCAATGCGGGACTGATGGCTTCAATGCCCAGCTCGCCGATACCGCGCACAGGGTATTGATCGCCGGCGACGATGGTTTCGATCACATCAACTTGCTGCGCAGGTACATCGGCCAGGGTTGGGATCAGATAGGCATCGAGGTTATCGAGTTGGTACTCGCCGTTGTGCATGGGTACGTCTTCCAGCAACGCCATACCCATTCCCATGACGGCCGCTCCTTCGATTTGACCTCTATAGCTCGGGGGATGGATGACCTTGCCGCCGGCGGCGATGTGGTGCAAATGGGACACCTTCACGCGTCCGGTGAAACGGTCGACTTTGACGCGGGCAACAGTGGCAATAAGCAGTTGCAGGTAGCGCCCCTTGGGCTGAGCGTCGGGGCCAGTGGGAAAGTCAAAATGGATTTTTAGCGCCGGCAGTGACAGGTCTTTGACTCCGCTCGCCAGTGCTTGATAGCTGATAGCACGCTTGCCCTTTGGCTCGTCGTACCAGAGCCCGCCCGCACCGGTGCATAATGCCCGATGATCGCCCAGTAAGGATTTGCCCAGCTGGATCAGCTGCTGTTGCCAGTCGTCGCGTAGCCGCCGCAGTGCTTCTGTGGCTATCACGGTGCTGCGCGAAGCGCTGGTAGGGCCGGAATCGGGACCGTCTGAGTCGCCCAAGCGAATATCCAAATCCTCCGCGCTGCAGCCAAGCGCTTCGCAGGCCAAAGCCTGAACGGCGGCAACTACGCCTTGTCCGTACTCGATAAACCCAAAGGCTAGCTGAATGTGGCCTTGTTTGGTCAGGCGCAGGCTGGCGCCGCCCGAATCAGGCAAGCCATTGCCCAAGCCGTTGCCTTGTGCGCCTAGTGCCATGCCCACGCCGCTCAGCCAGCGTCCGTGCTCTGCGTCAGCGGGGTTGATTTGCCATAATGGTGATGCGATAGCAGCGTTCAGCAGCGTGTTGGGGTGACAGGGCATTTGCTGGCTTTGGCCTTCGACGCCGTCGTCATCCGGAGTGCGCAGATTGCGCCGGCGCAGCTCCGCAGGTGACAGTCCAGCAGTCAGCGCGAGCTTGTCCAGCTGGCTTTCCACTGCGAAGGTCGCCTGATTGCCACCGAATCCGCGAAAGGCACCGGCGACGCTGTTGTTGGTGTAGACCAGCTGGCCCTGTACGTCAACGTGCGGTATGCGATACAGGGGCGCGGCTGCGTGATCACTGAAGTTGGTCAGCACTGCGGGACCGAGAGATGCATAGGCTCCGGTATCCAGCACAGCATGCAGCTGATGGGCAATCAGGCGGCCCTCGGCGTCGCAGCCTGTACGTGCAAACATCTGTATCGGATGGCGCTTGATACCGGCCCGCGTGGACTCTTGGCGGTCGTAATGAATGCGCACGGGGCGGCCAGTTTTCAGGGCCAGTAAGCCCGCAGCGGGCTGCATGGTCAGCTCGTCTTTGCCGCCGAAACCGCCGCCGGTAGAAAGGCCAATAACCCGTACCTTATGTTGGGGTAATCCTAGAATATCAGCGAGCTGATCGCGGTCGCGATGGCCACTTTGGCAGCCGACTCGAAAGGTCAGGCTGCCGTCTTGCTCGGGAATAGCCACGCCGCCTTCGGTCTCCATGAATACATGCATCTGGCGCGGCGTGCTGTAGCGGCTGTCGACGATATAGCTGCACTGAGCAAAGCCAGCGTCAATATCGCCGTGACCCAGTCGTGAGCTATCCAGCAGATTGCCATCGGGGTGCAGCCGGGGCGCTGCTGAGGTCAGAGCTTGTTGGCTATCGCCGATGTTGGGTAGTGGCTCATAAACTACCTTGATAAGGGTGAGTGCGTGAGCTGCAATTTCGGGGCTATCCGCTGCCACTGCAGCAATAGCATCGCCAAGAAAGCGAACTCTGTCAGTGCAGAATACGGGCTGATCCCGAAAGATGATGCCGTAGCTGTTGGTGCCTGGAATGTCCTCAGCGCAAACGACCGCACGTACACCGGGCAGGCTGCGAGCTTGGCTCAAGTCGATATGCAAGATGTGCGCGTGCGGCCAGGCACTGCGCAGGATCCGGCCGTGCAGTAATCCGGGCCAGTGCAATTCGTCGGTGGGGTACTGCTGGAGTCCGTAAGCTTTCTCGGTGCTGTCAGGGCGGGCGTTCCATCTTTCGGCAAAATGCTTTTGGTCCAGCGGTACGGCGGTTGGGACATTATTCATGACAAATTTGGGCTCAGTTGGTCGCACAGCAGCTTGGCGCCGGCTGATATCAGGTAGTCACGCTGCGCGCAGCCGAGCGGCAGGATGCTGTCGAGGTTGGCGCGCAAGGCAGAGCTCAACACGCGACGACTGTCCTGGAGCGGAAGCGAATGAGGGCTGATCGGTAACAGAGAAGGCTGAATAGCATTGCCGCCAATGGCCAGCCGCAGTTTCTGCAGTTGGCCTTCTTGCCAACATTGCAGACTGGCTACGTTCAACAATGGTGGGTTGAAAGCGCTGCGACTGGCGAGTTTTTCCATGCGGGTAATGCTACCGGCCAGGGGGGCGGGTATTTGCAAAGCAGTGATCAAGCCCTGCGGCTGCGGCGCTTCAAGCCACTGCGTTAGCGGTTGTTGTTGCGACCTGCCATGTTGATCAATCCAAAGAACCTGGGTATCCAGTACCAGTAACGAAGGCATTAGATCGCCAGCAAAACCGATGTTGCCAGCCAGAGTCCCGAGTTGACGTACGCCGGCAGCGCCAACGCTAACGGCTGCCTGAGAAAGCAGTGGCATGTATTCGGCTAGCGCACTGTTATTGGCTAGCTCCGCCAATGAGGTTAAGGCGCCGAGCTGCCAGCTGCTTGCCAAACGCTTGCATCCGATCAACTCGCTCAGCCCGCTGAGTGCAACAGCTTGAGTGGGCCAGTTCGCCGTTTTGTTCCAGCTTAGCTGAAGAGCGGTCGCGCCAGCTATATAGGGCGCTTGATGGCGTACTGCCAAAGCAACCGCTTCAAAAGCGCTCTGTGGGAACAGAATATGCGTTTGAGTGCGGTCGGTCACGGCTATCGTCATTGGCTTGATGGGCACGATAGGAATTGCATTGCTGGCCTGATCAGATTCACTTGCTGGCTCCAGTAGTGGGGTGCTATTGGTTTATGCAGGAAAAATGCCATCTTGTTGTATTTGGTGCTGTTTTTGTGAATAGCTGTCTGATTGGTCAGCTAAAAGATGTGCTCTGTTAGAGGCAGAGGAAGAGGAGGGGTAAGTGGGCTAAATGACGGTGCAGTCGCTTGAATAGTGCAGCATTATTGTGCGTGTAATAACACTTAGCTTGAGAAGGATTTCAGAATTTATTTTTCGGAAAGTCAGCTTTTTATAAAAGCTGGCCTTTTGGTCGGGTTCTACCCCGTACTGGGCCCGCTCGATTTGCCGTTAGTTGCTTCGCCCGGCATTCACGCCAGAACGAAGCAGCATGTGCATTACTCTGCGGTCGCTTGCGGCTCTTGGCGCGGGCTTACAAAGCGCTCCCATGCTTGATCGACTGCGGACTTCTGCTCTTCGGTCAAAGATTCCAGCAAGTAACTCCGACGGCGTTGCTCCACGGTCATGACCTGGTATGGGTTGGCTTCGGTAAACGCCTGCATTTCGGCTGACTCACTGGATACTGTGGGGTAGAAGTTGGAAGCAGTTGCATTGAGAATGGCGTTTTCCGGCTCCATCAAGAAGTCGATAAATTGGTAAGCCAGGTCGGGGTTTGGTGCATTGCTCGGTATGGCCAGGGTATCGATGAAAATACTCGAGCCCGCCTCCGGAATCCAAAACTGTATGTCAGGGTTTTCAGCCATGGCGAATAGTGCGTTACCACCCCAGGTCAATGCCACGCAAATCTTGTTCTGCGCAAGTGCTTCGACGTGCTCCCAGTTATTGATTTCACTCACACTGTTGCGCAGATAATCAATTGATTCGAAGGTGCGGGCTATCTTGCGGCTAGTACTTCCGGATAGACGTCTGCCGTGGAAATTCATTAGCACTGAAGCAACTTCTTCCGGAGCTGCCAGCATACCCAGGCCGCATGATGACAGGCGCGAGGCATATGACTCGTCGAATAGCAGGGCCCAGCTCTGCGGCACGTTTTCGCCTAGCGCGGCTTCGGCCAGGGGCACGTTAACAGCAAGACCGTTAGCGCCCCATAGATAGGGTACTGCGTGCTCGCTGGCGCGAGGAATACTGGCCAAAACGGAGACTAGCCAAATATCCAGGTTGTTATAGTTTTTCAGTTTGCTGTTATCGATAGGCATCAGGGCCTGCTCTGCGATCATCTGCTTAAGCATGTAATGCGAGGGCACTACGATGTCGTAAGATTCTTCCCCTTTCATTGCTGCGATGAGTTCCTGGCCTTCCTCAAAGGTTTGATAGTCGACGCGAACCCCTGTCTGCTGCTCAAATTTGTCTAGAAGAGTCGGTTCAATGTAGTCATTCCAGTTCAGGACGCGAATCACGTCTTCGGCATGTGCCTGACTCATTGCGCACAAGGCGACGATGCAGAGCAGGTACTTCATAGTGTAAGTCCTCATTATTTTTAATTAGAAAGACGATAAGCTTAGCGTTAGTGTCCTGCTTTCCTGTATGCCGTGGCAGTCAAGTACCCAAGGCTGGGCCGACTATTTGATCGGCTAGTAGGTATATTTCTATTAACACTACCGTCAATTACATCAGCTTGCTCGGCATTTTGGTATGGTGAAAATAGCGAATTTGCCACCTGCTAGGCATTAATCAGCGCTTTAAAGAACTAAGCCCCGTCTTTGCAGCTGACAAAAGTCAGTTGGTCACTGGCTGATTCACAAGCAGCGTATAGTCCCTTGCCTGACACTGTTTAGTTGTCAGCTGCTTTCCATGCTCGCTAGCATGCCAAGTATTGTTCGCTCAGGTTTTGTCTTACATCAATATAGCAATCGTCCAGGCGATGGATAGGCGGATACGACCGAGCGTCCGCGCGGTTTGCTCGATTAGTAGCATGGCAGTGTGTTTTTTGCTCAGCCCCGCTGAAAATTATTGGCGGGCTCTCTAAATGAAAAGGCCCCGACAACGTCGTTGTCGGGGCCTTTTTTCTAAGATCTACCGCTCGCTCACATCTGTGATTGCAGGTAGTTCTGTTCACCCACCATTTTAATCAGGCGCAGCTGTTGCTCTAGCCAGTAGGCATGGTCTTCTTCAGTATCTTTCAGCTGAACCTCGAGCATCTCGCGAGTGGGGTAGTCACCATGCCGTTCACACAAGGCGATTGCGTTGGCCAGGTTGTCGCGTACCTCGTACTCAAGTTTCAGGTCTGCTTTCAGCATATCTTGCACAGTGAAGCCGGGGGTAATGGCAGAGGGGCGCATGTCCGGCTTGCCTTCCAGGAAGAGGATGCGTTTGAGAATCGCATCGGCGTGCTGGGTTTCTTCTTCCATTTCGTGGTTGATGCGTTCGTACAGCTTGCTGTAGCCCAGGTCCTCGTAAAGGCGCGAATGCAGGAAGTACTGGTCACGAGCTCCCAGCTCGCCTCGCAGTAGCTCGATCAGGCAATTGATAACCTCTGGTTGGCCTTGCATTGTGCGGTACTCCTGCAGCTATTCGAATATAGTGGAATTGTGCCTAGATTAAACTTGTATTGCTATCATTATGATGAATTAAATGCTTTTACTTACAATGGGTTATAGTCTCATTTGTGATATTGAAAAACGTGGTGAGAGTAAGTCTTGATCGTATCTTTTGCGCGTAACTTAATAGTTGTGTCACGCCACATTAGGCAAGTTTTAGTATCCTGAAATAAGGTTTTCTTTCGCTTCTAATGCCTTGGCAGTATGGCGTTAGCATCATTGATGATGTTGATTGTAGCAGGTGCGGACGACCCTATTTTATGAGCTCTAGTGTCGACGGTGACATTAGCTGCAGTTCCTCTCAGTGCTGGTGATATGTTTGGCACTGGCACTGTTGACGTGTTTATACGCCAGTTGTTGCTGGTTATAGGGGAGGGCTGTGTTGGCTCGTCCCTACCAAGGCGTCATCTGGATTTGGTGGCCTGGCTTTCGAGGGACGATCAGCGATTTTTCTGATCTGTAAGGTGTGGGCAGTATTCAGCGTTCCTGGTGTCGACATTTTGGCGACAGGAGCCCATAAAGCGCAGTTGATTTTATTGAAAAACAGGGAGTTACTGGAGCGGGTGAAGGGAATCGAACCCTCGTCGTAAGCTTGGGAAGCTTCTGCTCTACCATTGAGCTACACCCGCACAGGCGCTCTTTTTACCAGAGTCGCCGACGCTGGGGAAGAGGGCGACGATATTTGTTTTCGTCGCCCTCGATTTTAGGCTTGGCGCTCGCGGTTGAGTTGCATCAGTAATCGGTAACTATGCTGCCTGGCTTGTTGGTCAAATATAGGGCTATTGACGATCAACTCATTGACGCCTGTGCGCTCCAAAAGCTGATCCATCTGCTCACTTGCCGCTTGCGAGTCACCGATCAGACTGCCGGAAAGGGTCGACATAACCTGATGTCTTTCATGTGGCTGCCATAGGCTTTCCATATCATGCACTGGCGCGGGCATCTTGCCAGGGCGTCCACGAATCAGATTCAGAAACGCTTGCTGGTGTGAGGTCGCCAGGTAGTGAGCCTGCTCGCGGTCATCGGCCAGATAGGCGTTGATGCCCAGCATGGCATAAGGCTCTTCCAGCTGCTCGGAAGGCGTGAAGTGCTCGCGATACAGGCGCAGGGCACTGAACAGATAGTCGGGCGAGAACTGGCCGGCAAAGGCGAAAGGCAGGCCCAGGCGCCCGGCCAATTGGGCGCTGAAGGTGCTGGAGCCGAGTAACCAGATAGGCACATTGAGGCCAGAACCGGGTACCGCGCGCAAACGCTGTTCAGGTGTGGGGCTGGCAAACAGCTTGCGCAATTCTTCGAGCATTTGCGGAAAGTCTTCGCCGTCGGTGCGGCCGCGGCGCAAAGCCTGTGCTGTTGACTGGTCTGTGCCGGGTGCTCGGCCAAGTCCGAGGTCGATGCGGCCTGGGTAGAGCGATTCCAGCGTGCCAAACTGCTCGGCAATCTGCAACGGCGCATGATTTGGCAGCATGATGCCGCCGGAGCCGATGCGGATTTTGTGCGTACCCGCGGCTAGGTAGCCCATCACTACTGAAGTGGCGGCGCTGGCTATCCCCGTCATGTTGTGATGTTCGGCTACCCAGAAACGATTGTAGTCCAGCTCTTCGGCAAGTTGAGCTAACGCCAAGGCATTGTGCAGTGCATCAGCTGGGGTTGCGCCTTCAGTGACTGAACATAGATCCAGTATGGATAACTTTACGGCCGGGCTAGTCATGGTTTCTCCTGCACATCAGTTTGCAATCAGGCTATGCTAACGTTGAATGACCTCAGTAAACACAGCTAATCATGACTGGGCAATGAATCCCCTGAATGGTTGCTGCAAGCGTCTGAGTGTCGGAGGATCGGATCAGTTTCAGACTGCCTGATTGAGCACCTGATGAGCGAAAAGTCCATGCCGCATTTTTTCAGTCGCAGTCAAATGCAAGTTCCCCTTTTTATGGGGATGGCGTCACTTGCATCGTTGTTTTGGTCTGCATGTGGTTTTGCAGCCCAGGTGATGTTGACCGATGAGGCAGGCGAGCCTTTGGCCAATGCCGTTCTCATGGTTGACGAGGTTCCGGCACTCGCATCGCACTCTTATGTCATGGACCAAATTGATCGACAGTTTGAGCCGCACGTGCTGGTTGTGCCCAGTGGGTCATTGGTCGACTTTCCCAATAGTGATGATGTCCGTCATCACGTCTATTCGTTCTCTTCCGCCAAACCCTTCGAATTAGGTTTGTTCAAAGGTTCTGACGCGCCGCCGGTGTCCTTTGAGCGTCCGGGGGTAGTGGTGCTCGGCTGTAATATTCACGATGCCATGGTTGGCTATATCCTGATCACCGATAGTCCGCGCTTCGCCGTGAGTGATACACAAGGCATGGTATCTCTTGCGGATTTACCTGCAGGTAAGTGGCCTGTAGCGTGGTGGCACCCCTCCTTGTTTGAGCAAGCCCCAGTTGCCTTGGGCGAACTTGATCTGAGTCAGGCCAGTCAAATCATCAGCTTACCTGTTACGCAAGCTGGTTCAGTGGTGAAGCCCGCATTGTCGCCGCTGCAACAGCGCTTCAAGAATGCGACTCAATAGCTTGATGCGTATTCGCTCGCTGCGTACTCGACTTATACTGACTGCGGTTGGTTTGTTGGCGATAGTGCTGGGCCTGGTTTTTCTGGCGGTGTATGCGAGTACCAACTTCTCAGCCCAGCGCCAGGCGCAGAGGCAGCTGGAGATCGGTAGCAATGTTTTCAGTAACCTGCTGGAGGCGCGTGCCCGTGAACTAACCAATGCCACACAGATTCTGGTAGCTGATTTCGGCTTTCGCCAAGCGGTTGCGACCGGTGATCTTGCGACTATACGCTCAGCTTTGCTTAATCAGGTCGGTCGAATAGGCGCAGATCAAGCCCTTTTCTTCGATGCCAAAGGTGCTTTACGCATTTCTACTGCCACGGTTGCGGGGGCTGATAAGGTCGAAGTGCAAGCGCTGCAGTCTTTGTCTGATCAGGCAATGATCACGGTTATAGATAATCGGCCCTACCTATTGGTAGAGGCGGTTGTGCGTGCTCCAGTGCCGGTCGGTCAGGTAGCGATGGCGTTCGCGCTGGACACTGCGCTGGCCAACGAGCTGCAGACAATTACGGGGCTGGAGATTCGTTTTGTCAGTCGTCGTGACCAAGAGGTTATGAGTGCTTTCTCTACTATGCCATTCGCGCAGCAGAATATGAGCATGCAGGAGGGGACTCAGCAATTTGCGGAAGAGATTTACCTGACTATCCCTATCACTCTACTGGATCAGGCACCTTATAGCGTGGTTGCTCAGCTAGCCAGCCCCTTGAGCGAAGCCTTGGCCAGTTTTGATTACCTCAAGCGTGAGCTGATGATCATCACGCTGATTGCTTTGTTGGTCTCGTCATTGTTGGCAGTGCGCCTGTCTGGCAGTTTGGCGCGCCCTGTTACCTTACTGGCATTGGCTGCCGAGCGCATTGGTCGCGGCGACTATAGTGGCAAGGTGGCATTGCCGCGCACAGATGAACTGGGGATGCTGGCCACAAGCATTGACGAGATGCGGGTGGGTATCGCAGAACGTGAAAAATTGATTTCGCATAACGCACTGCATGATCCGCTTACCGGCTTGCCTAACGTTAGCGTGATACGTGAGCGGCTCAGGAGTGCAATCGCGAATGGGCAAGCAGGTGTGCTTGCGCAATGTGATCTCGTGTCTGCCGAGTTGCTGATAAACGCCCGCGGGCAGGATTTTATGGATGCATTTATTCGCCAGTCAGTGACGCGTCTGGTTGATCACCTGCCAGCGCATGCGTTGTTGGCCTGGCAGCCCGGTGTTGGATTTCTGCTGCTGTTGGAGCGGGCTAATCTGGATCAGGCTGTTGTGGATATTGATGCCCTGCTGGCGCGGCTTAGCGAGAAGATGCAGGTCGATGATATAAAGCTTAGTTCGCAATGGGTGGCGGGTGTGGTTGAGTGGCCGCTTAACGGGAGTGATCCTCATGAGCTGCTGCGCCAAGCCAGTATCGCACTCGCTGATGCCTCTCCCGGTGCTGATCGTGTTGCAGTCTATCAGGCTCAGCGTGATCGAGCCTTCCAGCGTCGTATTCAGCTGGCGCGGGATATCCGCTATGCGCCAGAGTACAAGGAGCTGTCCGTCGTCTTTCAGCCCAAGCTCGATCTGGCCTCAGGTGAGGTGCGGCAAGTTGAGGCATTGATGCGCTGGACTCATAGTGAGTTAGGGCCAATAGGTCCGGATGAGTTCATTGTGTTAGCGGAGCAGACCGGCAGCATTGGGATGCTGACGCAGTGGATGATGGATGCAGTTGTTTCGCAACTACGCGACTGGATAGATCGCGGCATCGGTTTGCAAGTGGCAATGAATATCTCCGCCCGGGATCTGGATGACCCACTTTTTCCGCAGCGCATCGAGGGTTTGTTGCTGGCTCAACAAATTAGCCCGGCGTATCTGTCGATGGAAGTGACTGAAAGCGCGTTGATGACAGACCCGGAGCGCAGCATTGTTAGTCTGCGTGTGCTGCGGGAGCTGGGTATCGCCCTGGCAGTTGATGATTACGGGACGGGTTACTCCTCACTGGCGATGCTAAAGAGTTTGCCGGTGCAGGATCTTAAGATAGACAAGTCTTTTGTATTGCAGCTGGCTGAAGGCAGCGAGGATGCAGTGATCGTCAAATCAACTATCGAGCTTGCCCACAATATGGGACTCAAAGTTGTCGCAGAAGGGGTAGAGAACCTTTATAGCCTTAACTGGCTGAAGGAGCGGCATTGTGATGTGGCGCAGGGGTATTTTATTAGTCGTCCGCTTTCAGCAACTGATTTGGAGCAATGGCTGGAAGATACCCGTGGCACCTTTGGCGGTGGTGAGGGCACATGAGAAAAACAGTTTTCGTCCTGATGTTATCGACTTTTACCGGCATCGCCTCTGCTCAACCAGGGGGGCGGTTGCTGGCTACCGGTGGCGCAACCAATATTGAGGGCGCGGCCGGTGGCGGAATAGTGCCATGGGCGGTCTTGTCCGGTTACGGTACGCGCGATGAGTGGGGCGGCGATGTATTCGCTACTCGGGTCGAGACCGGAGACTATCGTCTCGACAGCTATGGCGCCGCGCTCAGCTTGGGTAATCGTGTAGAGCTATCCCTGGCGCGCCAACGCCTGGATATTGACGCGCTTGCGAAAGCCGCTGCTCTGCCCGAAAGAACCCTGAGTCAGGATGTTTTCGGACTCAAGGTGAGGCTGTTTGGTGACCTTATCTACGATTCGCTGCCGCAGGTTTCCTTTGGCGCGCAGTACAAGCGCCAAAACAATTTTCAGATTCCCTCGCTGGTGGGGGCGCGACGCGACGCTGACACCGACTACTACATGGCAGCATCGCGTTTATTTGTCGGTGCTGCAGGCGGGTATAACCTGCTGCTGAATGGCACGCTGCGTTACTCGCGGGCAAACGAGACTGGGTTGCTGGGCTTTGGCGGTGATCGTCGAGACAGTCGCAGTCTGTTGAAGGAAGGTAGTGCAGCGCTTTTGCTGAGTCCGCAATGGGTAGTGGGTATCGAGTATCGTGAAAAGCCTGACAACCTGTCGTTCGCCGGTGAAAGTGACTGGCAGGATCTATTTGTTGGCTACTTCCCCAGCAAACGCCTCGGGTTGGTCGCGGGTTGGGCCGACCTGGGTGAAATCGCTACGCTTGAGGATCAGCAGGGGCTATATCTTTCATTGCAACTAAGCTATTGAGGCAGTGTATGCGCCGGTTTACCTTCAAAGATCTCAGTCTGAGCCTGCTTTTCTTGGGACTGGCTGGTTGTATGACTAGTGCGCCACCTGCAAACGATAGCCTTTATCAGGATCTGGGGTCGCAGGCGGGAATCAATCGGGTGGTAGAAGGGCTGTTGTATCGCATTGCGGATGATCCGCGCATCGTGCACCATTTTGCCGATACCGACATTGCGCGGCTGCAGGAGAAGTTGCAGGAGCAACTTTGTGTTGAGGCTGGTGGCCCTTGTGAATACACAGGCGACAGCATGAAACAGGTGCATGCCGGTTTCGATATCAACGAGGCTGATTTTAACGCGTTGGTGGAAGACCTCATCGCCGCAATGGACGATGAGGGGATCCCGGTGCGGGTGCAAAATAGACTATTGCAACGCCTGGTGCCCATGCGGGACGACATCATATACCGCTAGGAGTCAGGCGAATCGCTGTCTGTTGCTGACTCTTTGCCGGGCATGGTGACCTTCGTGATAAGGCTGGCCGATGGCATGCCAATAGCGGCTCCTTGCGCGAAGTTGATGCCCAGCTCTCGCACCTTGGCAAGAATCGCTGGGCTATGCACAAACTCAGCGACCGTCTGCATGCCGAGCTCTTCGGCAAAGTGCACGATCCCATTACAAATGGTCATGGCTGTCGGGTTGGTATCGAGTTGCTTGATCAGGCTGCCATCAATTTTGATCAGGTCGACATCCAGGCGCAGCAGGTGCTCGAAGTTGGAGTAACCGGTCCCGAAGTCGTCAATCGCGATCCGGCAGCCTAAGGTTTTGGCGCGATCGATGAACTGACGGACTTCCGCGTAATTCTCGATACCCTCGGATTCCAGGATTTCAAAAATGACACGCGACCCAATTTGATACTCTTCGACCATGGCAATGATATGGTCCGATAGCGCCTGATCCAGCAGGTCTTCACAGGACAGGTTCAGCGAGAAGGTGTAGGGCAGGTCAGCAAATTGACGCATGCTGCTCTCGACCATACAGCGTGTAATCGATCGGTACAGGCGTACCTTTTTTGCCAGGTCCAGGAAGTGGATAGGTCCGATTGGCTCTCCTTGCTCATCCAGTAGCCGCACCAGGCACTCGAACTTGTCTATTCGGTTGGTCTTGAGGTCCATGATGGGCTGAAAGAAAGGAACTATGCGGCCGCTTCCGAGCGCACCTTTTAGTCGATTGGCCCAGATCAGATTTTGCTCGTAACTCTCGCGAATCTTGTGCCGCTCATCGTAAATGACGTAGTTGTCCTTATTCAGGCGGGCCAGCTCCAGCGCGATATTTGCACCTGGCAGCAGTGATTCGCCATTGATCTCATCGCTACTGCGCTGCGAGCTGCTCGCGGCACCAATACTCGCATTGACCGGGATATCCTGGTTTTGCCAAGTGATCTTAAGCGCGCTGATGAATTCAAGCAGGTGATTCAGCTGGGGGTGCAGCGAGTCTTCACTTTGCTGTCCTGGTAGCCAGATCGCCAGCTCGTCGGCGGGCATGCGGTACAGTCGGCTTTGTTGCCACTCGGGCTCGTCCGCCAAGTAGTGATCCAGAGAGTGGGCCAACTCGGCAATCACATGGTCGCCGCACTCATGGCCATAGACGTCGTTAATCTCTTTGAATGAATCAATGTTGAGCAGGATTAGTGAGGCGGTGCGGCGTTTTTTCAAATCGACGATGAGGCGCTCACGATTGGGTAAATTGGTGAGGCTGTCGGTATAGAGATTGTGTAGCTGGCGCAGGATGCCGGCTACAAGATAGAGAATCAGCGCTGCGATAATCAGCAAAATCAGCGCGGTAAGGCTGACAATCTTGAAGTTGCTCTTGCGCATGGGTGCCAGCACTGCATCGATTTCCGCCTGGGGTACGCCAACCCCGAACATCATGCCGGCTTGCGTGCGTGAAAAAAACAGCGCGAACTCTCGCTGATCCAGGTTAATCCGCAATTGCTGCATCGGTGAAGCCAGTTGACGTGTGCTGACGATTTGCGCAGACGTTTGCGGCGTTACTTGCTCATACAGATTCAAATCAATGATAGCGTTGATCAGCTCTTGCGCCTTGGCCACGTTGTCGGCTTCGGCGAGACTGGAAAGGTTGCGGTTCTCGGTATCGAGTAGAAACGAAAAAGTGCCGGGTGTGACTTCTACACGACTTACAGTGCGGACGATATCTTCTGCCCGCCAATCGGTGATGGCCAAGCCGATTGGCTGTTGTTGACTATTGGTAATCAGGGCCGCGTGGCTGATAACGGCGCTCTCGATACTGGCTTTGTAGTAAGCGGGCATCCAGCTATCTGCGGGGTCTGGTAGGTCGCCTGATTGATATTGGTTTGCAAGCCGCGCAAACCACTGCGCAATCATCTCACGCTCGCCCGCCGGGATACTCTCAACCTGTATGTTGTTTTCCTGGCGATAGGCGTAGAGCGCTCTGTCTGCTCGATCGTTGGCAAACCAGACACTGCCCCCGTAACTATCGGGAAAGTCTGTTAATGTTTGCTGCAGGCTTTGACGCAAGCGTTGCGTGGTTAGGCTGGGGCTACTCTGCAAACTATCGAGCAAACTACCCATGCGCGCCAGGCCTTGGGTGTTGTGCTCCATCTGTCGATGGTGTGCATTGATTCGGTCCAGGTTGGCGTAGAACGTGTCGGTTATCTGCCGCTGGCGTAATTCCGCCATCGCGCTCTGCGAGTAGTTCAAGTTCAAGCTGGACATTAGCCAAGTGCCAAACATGAAGATCCCAACCAGCAGGCTGAGTAGGAGCATGATGGCTGGCTTGACCGGGAGCATGGGCATTCCTAGGCTAAAATCCGTTGAGTCCAGAATGGATGCGGTTTTGCGCCTGCGTCAACTCCTCCGCACTTAACCGGCTGGATAGTTGTTCAAGCTTAGCTCTGCCGCGGTTCTCGCCATTGACCAGCGCCAGACTGAGCCAGACGTAGGCTTCCTGCAAATCAATATTGCCGCTGCTGCCTTCCAGATAATCCATGCCCAGCAGGTATTGCGCTTCGGACGCATTCTTGTTGGCCGCTTGCTTTAGCCATTGGCGCGAGCTGGGCAATCCCTTTTCCTGACTGGCTAGCTGCAACATAGCCTTTACGTCACCAGCATTTGCCGCGCGCTCCAGGTACACCTGCGCTTGTGACGGGTTGGTCGCTGTGCCTGTGCCCTCACGGTATGCCCGTGCCAACAGGTAAGTAGCTTCACGTTGACCCTGCTCTGCTGAGGCCTGCAGCCAGCGAAAGGCTTGTTCGTCATCACCCTTGCGACTGAGCAGGTTGGCGAGCATCAGCTGTCCATTAGGGTCTCCCAGTTCTGCCGACCTGGTTGCCCACTGCAAGGCCTGCGCTTGATCATTATTGGCCTGTGCGATCACTGCAAGATGATGCTGAGCCTTGGCATCATCATTGGCCGCTGCGGCGCTGCAAGGCGCTGCAGCCTGTTGGAAATTCTTGATGCTGAATAGTAAGTAGCAATCTTTGCTTTCGCCGCTGAGTGAGGTGCTTTCAGCTCTTGTGGGCTGATTGCTATTGGACTGCGCCGCGGCAGGCAGTTTGCTGGTTGTTGGTTGCTGGCTGGCGACGCGCTGAGCAAAGGCGTCTACCACGGCAGGGCAGGAAAGGTTGTAGCCGCGTTTCAAGCGCTGCAGGCTGGCGGGAGAGGCTGTCTGGCCAGCGTAACGGTTAGCCACAGCGCTGCAGCGCTCGTTACGTTCGGCGCGAACAAGATCCAGGTAAGGGGCATAGTCGATGTCTTCGCTATGCAGCCGCAGATACTCGGTCAAGGGGTCGATGTATTGCTGATCGAATAGCGCTTGAACTTCGGTGTGGCGTGCCTGCTCTTGCGGGTCACTCCTCAAGCTGGATGCCAGTTCAGCCAAGCGCTGGCGCTGGTTTTGCAGTACTTCGCTTGAGCGCGCTAACAGTCCGTCGGGTTTAGACAAGCTTTCGCAGCCAGTCAACGCTGCCGTGAGGCCGAGCAGCAAAACCAAAAGTGCGCGCATGAAATCTCTCTATGAAGGTCGGTAACGCTGGGTGGAACATCTTTACAGGCTACTCAGATGATCCGGTATGGCGGTATTACTAAACTTGGCCATCCCTTGCCGTTATCGAGCCGCGATTGTAACAGAGTGGTGCCGTGAGCAAAGCATAGCACTGGTCTTTGAGTTTAATGAGTGGCCTTTTAATGTCATCTGTCTGATATTTTTTTGCTAGCTGGAACGCTTCTTGCGTAAGGCTTCGTAAGCACGCAATTCGCGTCAAATTATTGATCTGGGATGCTCCGAGCAATGGCAGTCGATCGCGCACAAATGATGGGTAACATGCGGACCAACCTGGCCGGCCTGCGACATGGCAGTCTGGGCGTGCCCATTTTGTTGCTGGTCATGCTCGGCATGATGATGTTGCCGGTACCGCCATTCCTGCTTGACGTACTCTTTACCTTCAATATTGCGCTGGCGCTGGTGGTTCTGCTGGTTGGCGCCTACGCCTTACGCCCGCTGGATTTTGCCGTATTCCCTACTATTTTGCTGGTGGCTACTTTGCTGCGGCTGGCGCTCAACGTTGCCTCTACTCGGGTGGTGTTGCTGTACGGCCATGAGGGGGGCGACGCAGCGGGTAAGGTTATTCAGGCGTTTGGTGAGGTGGTGATCGGCGGTAACTATGTGGTGGGCCTGGTGGTCTTTGCCATTTTGATGATCATCAACTTTGTGGTGGTAACCAAGGGTGCTGGCCGCATCTCTGAAGTAAGCGCCCGCTTTACTCTGGATGCCATGCCGGGCAAGCAGATGGCGATCGATGCCGATCTCAACTCGGGCCTGATTGATCAGGAGCAGGCTAAAACGCGCCGCATGGAGGTTTCGCAAGAGGCAGACTTCTACGGCTCTATGGATGGTGCCAGTAAGTTTGTGCGCGGCGACGCGGTTGCTGGTCTGCTGATCCTGTTTATCAACGTCATTGGCGGTCTGGCCATCGGTATGGCGCAGCATGGCTTGCCGTTCGCTGAAGCCGGAAAGATATACGTACTGCTGACGATTGGTGACGGTCTGGTGGCGCAAATTCCGTCGCTGCTGCTGTCTACTGCCGCCGCCATTATGGTGACGCGGGTATCCACCTCAGAGGATATGGGTGCCCAGGTTCAGAGGCAGATGTTTACCTCGCCCAAGGCGTTGGCGATTGCTGCAGCAATTATGATTATCATGGGTTTGATCCCTGGTATGCCGCATTTCTCTTTCATTGGCCTGGGTGCGCTGGCTGCCGGTGGTGCATACGTTATTGCCAAGCGTCAGCAGGTGAAAGTTGAGGAAGATGCCGAGGTTGAGCGCCAGCAGGCGTTACCACCAGCGGTTCAGTCGCCGGAAACCCGTGAGCTGGGCTGGGATGACGTTACGCCCGTCGATATGGTTGGGCTTGAGGTCGGTTACCGGCTGATTCCGCTGGTCGATCGTAATCAGGGTGGGCAGTTGCTGGCACGGATCAAGGGTGTACGCAAAAAGCTATCGCAGGACCTGGGGTTTCTGATGCCCTCAGTGCACATCCGCGACAACCTCGATCTGGCTCCCAACGCCTACCGATTGACGCTGATGGGTGTGGGCGTGGCCGAGGCGGAGATTTATCCGGATCGTGAGCTGGCGATCAACCCGGGCCAGGTGTTTGGTGAGGTCAAGGGCGTGGCGGGCAAGGACCCGGCCTTCGGGCTGGATGCGGTATGGATCGAGCCCGCGCAGAAAGATCAAGCCCAATCCCTCGGCTACACGGTCGTGGATGCCAGTACTGTCGTGGCAACCCATATCAATCAGATACTGCATAAGCACGCGCATGAGCTCATCGGCCACGAGGAAGTTCAGCAACTGCTGCAGGTTCTCGCCAAAGCCTCGCCCAAGCTGGCCGAGGAGCTGGTGCCCGGGCTGATCTCCATTTCCAATCTGCTTAAGGTATTGCAGGGGCTGTTGCAGGAGCAGGTGCCGGTGCGTGACATCAGAACCATTGCCGAGGCCATCGCTAACAGCTCTGGCAAGAGTCAAGATCCTGGCGCTGTGATTGGCGCGGTACGTGTCGCGCTTTCGCGCTCCATCGTGCAAAGCATTGTAGGGCTTGACTCCGAGCTCCCTGTGATCACCTTGGAACCAAGGTTGGAACAGATGTTGCTACAGAGTCTTCAGAAGGCCGGGCAAGGTGTCGATGATGGCATGTTGCTGGAGCCGGGAATGGCAG
Organism: Pseudomonas sp. 5Ae-yellow; assembly: GCF_014077575.1. Classification (NCBI taxonomy): domain Bacteria; kingdom Pseudomonadati; phylum Pseudomonadota; class Gammaproteobacteria; order Pseudomonadales; family Pseudomonadaceae; genus Pseudomonas; species Pseudomonas sp. 5Ae-yellow. The sequence continues at coordinate 80,303 of NZ_JACGWE010000006.1, forward strand.
AAAAACTGCAGCGCTCCTTGTCGGATGCAGTGCAGCGCCAGGAAGTGCAGGGCAAGCCAGCGATACTGCTGGTCGCTGGGCCGATTCGCATGATGATGGCCAAGTTTGTCCGCTACGCCGCTCCCGGAGCTCATGTGTTGTCCTATCAGGAAATTCCGGACAGCAAGCAGGTGACCATTGTCGCCACGGTCGGACAGAACTGAGCGAAGGCTCTAGAGTAAAGAACAACAGCCGCCTGGCGCGATGCGCGGGGCTTTGGTAACTGATGAGGTCAGCCATGAAAGTCAAACGTTTCTTTGCCGCCGATATGCGCCAAGCGATGAAACTGGTGCGTGATGAGTTGGGCGCTGATGCCTCCATCATCGCCAACCGTCGGGTTGCCGGTGGTGTTGAGCTGACCGCTGCGCTGGACTACGTGGCGCCGCGTCTTACGCCTCCGACTCCCGGGCTTGATCAGGAACTGAAGAAAACCCAGGAGCGCATTGTTGCCGCTCGGGCTGAGCTGGAAGTGGGGAGCATGGCCTCGCACAACCAGCCGACGGTTAACCGTCAATTATTTGGAGATAGCATGCGTGCGGCTGCGGAGCAGGGCTCGCCCGTGGCGCGTGATTTACTCGACAGGCTTGTGCAGGAGCCGAGCGAAGAGCCTTCAGTGCAGCGCAAGGCCAAGTCGGTTGAGCCGTCTGCGCCTGCCGCTGAGTCGGCTGACGCGGGCGGGCTCAGCGCTATGCGTGCTGAACTGGCTGGGCTGCGTGAAATGCTGGAGTCGCAATTGGGCGGTATGGCCTGGGGGCAACTCAACCAGCAGCAGCCCAAACAAGCGGGTTTATGGCGTCGTCTGACTCAGCTCGGGCTGCCAGCGGAAATCTGCCAGGATCTGCTGCGCCAGGTGGCTGATGTGCCAGATGTGCGCCAAGCCTGGCGCCTGCTGCTGGCGCACCTGGCGCATCGGATCCCTACGTTACGTGAAGAGCTGCTGGATCAAGGCGGTATCATCGCGTTGGTTGGGCCCACGGGCGCAGGCAAGACAACTACACTGGGTAAGCTGGCTGCGCGTTATGTACTTAAGCACGGTAGTCAGCATGTGGCTCTGGTGACGATGGATACCTATCGCATTGGTGCGCATGAACAGCTGCGCACCCTGGGTCGTATTCTGGATGTGCCGGTGCGGGTGGTTGACGAACAAAACAGTTTGCAGGACGTACTGGCTGACTTTTCCGGCAAGCGTTTGGTGCTGGTAGATACGGCTGGCCTGCAGGCCCAGGATCCTTACCTGCGCAGCCAGTTGAGCGCATTGGCGCAGCAGGGCCGGCAGGTACGCAATCTGTTGGTGTTGGCTGCCACCAGTCAGTATCGGGTGATGAAGGCTGCTTACCACAACTACAAGAGTTGCGGTCTCAGTGGCTGCATACTGACCAAGGTCGACGAGGCTGCTACCTTGGGTGAGTCATTAGGGCTGGCTATGGAGCAGGGTTTGCCGGTAGCCTATCTGGCAGATGGCCAGCGAATTCCCGACGACATCAATCGTGCCGTAGGGCATCAGTTGGTCACCCGCGCAGTTAGCATGGGAAGTAGTGAGGCGCCGGCAGATCAGGCGATGGCAGATGTGTTTGCCGGCATGATGCATGGCCAGCGGGCAAGTTAAGCAAATCAATAACTCAAGGTAATCATCGTAGATGGGTAGCAATCATCCGGTTCAGGTTATCGCGGTCACCGGCGGTAAAGGCGGTATCGGCAAAACCAATGTGTCGGTCAACCTCAGCTTGGCGCTGGCGGATATCGGGCGGCGTGTAGTGCTGCTGGATGCCGACTTGGGCTTGGCCAATGTCGATGTACTGCTGGGGCTAAAGCCCAAAGCTACTCTGGCTGACGTGCTGGAAGGCAAGTGTGATCTGCGCGATGTAATGATCAACGGCCCCGGAGGCATTCGTGTGGTACCTGCTGCTTCGGGTGCTGCCAGCATGGTTAGCCTGAGCCATCAAGAGCACGCTGGGCTGATTCAGGCGTTCAGTGAGATTGGCGACAACATCGATGTGTTGGTTGTCGACACCGCTGCGGGTATCGGTGATTCGGTTGTGAGCTTTGTGCGTGCTGCACAAGAGGCCTTGGTTGTTGTCTGTGATGAACCGACCTCAATCACTGATGCCTACGCGCTTATCAAGCTGCTGAATCGGGATCATGGCATGACCCGATTTCGGGTATTAGCAAATATGGTGGGAACTCCGCAGGAAGGTCGCATGGTTTTTGCTAAACTATCAAAAGTAACTGACCGGTTTCTCGACGTAGCGCTGCAATACGTCGGGGCCGTACCTTTCGACGAGGCGGTACGCAAGTCCGTACAGAAGCAGCGTGCAGTTTACGAAGCGTTTCCGCGCAGCAAGGCTGCCATGGCGATTCGTTCGATTGCGCAAAAAGTAGATTCATGGCCTTTGCCGGCGAATCCTCGCGGACATCTTGAGTTCTTTGTCGAACGCCTGGTACGGCCCACTGGATCAGGCCTATGATTGCAGCGGCTGGCGGATTAAGCATGTATACACGAGCACAAAGTTCTGCAAATAATCAGGATCGACTCGTTGAGCAATATGCTCCGTTGGTAAAACGTATTGCTTATCATCTGCTTGGTCGCTTGCCGTCCAGTGTGCAGGTTGACGATCTGATGCAGGCCGGAATGATAGGTCTACTCGAGGCCTCGCGGAAATTTGATTTTGGCAAGGGCGCCAGCTTCGAAACCTACGCTGGCATTCGCATCCGAGGCTCTATGCTTGATGAGGTGCGCAAGGGCGATTGGGCGCCACGCTCTGTGCATCGAAATACGCGCATGGTGAGTGATGCAATGCGCTCAGTGGAATCTCGTTTAGGTCGTGACGCTAAAGATCACGAGGTTGCTGCCGAACTTGATATGAGCCTTGAGGAATATTATTCAATTCTCAATGACACTGCCGGTAGCAAGTTGTTTAGCTTTGATGACTTGCTGGAAAGCGGTGCGCCGGCTGATGTCCAGGGTGACTATGAACCTTTTTCGGGGTTGCAGGACGAGCGTTTTCGCGTGGCATTGGCTGAGGCTATCGACAGTTTGCCTGAGCGTGAGCGATTGCTGCTGTCGCTGTATTACGACGAAGAGTTAAACCTCAAGGAGATAGGAGCTGTACTGGGTGTGAGCGAGTCTCGCGTCAGTCAGTTACACAGCCAGTGTGCCGCGCGGTTGCGAGCAAGGTTAACAAGTTGGCGAAATGATTGATTTTGTCGCCAGCATCCGGACAATGCACTGGCTGCTCAACACAGCAGCACTGCGCCTTATCCTGTTTTAATGACGTAAACATGAAGATGTTGTGAGCAGCGGGTTGTGTCGCAGTGGGCTGCTCAGAATTTCTTTTAACGGCTAGTTTGGCCATTGCAATGGGTTTCGGGGTGCAGGCCTGCACTTTCCCTGGTTTGTACGGAGGTCGACTTGGACAAGAATATGAAAATTCTCATCGTTGATGATTTTTCAACGATGAGGCGCATTATCAAGAACCTGTTGCGCGACCTGGGTTTTACCAACACGGCAGAAGCCGATGATGGCAACACCGCTTTGCCTATGTTGCAAAGCGGCAATTTCGATTTTCTGGTGACTGACTGGAATATGCCCGGCATGAGTGGCATCGATCTGTTGCGTGCGGTGCGCGCTGATGATCGGCTTAAACATTTGCCGGTGCTAATGGTGACGGCTGAGGCCAAACGTGACCAGATCATCGAAGCTGCTCAGGCTGGCGTTAATGGTTATGTAGTCAAGCCCTTCACCGCTCAAGCCTTGAAAGAAAAAATCGAAAAGATTTTTGAGCGCGTACAGGCAAAATAATAATCAACCGGGGTACAGGTTATGTCGTTAAGTAAGGATCCCGGCCAGGCGACTGCTCAGGAATTTGAACATTCCCTGAAGGATAACGCGCGCCAACTGGTCGATCATTTAGAGCAAGGCGACTTTGCCGAAGCCCTGCTGGTGATCCACGCAATCAATCAGGCGCGTGATCGCGGCCTCTATCATGAGGTCGGGCAGCTGACCCGAGCACTGCACAATTCCATCGTCAACTTCCAGATCGATACCACTCACGCGCTGGATGACGTAAACGACACCTCAAAGATTTCTGACGCCTCTGATCGTTTGGATTACGTCGTAAAGCTGACTGATAAAGCAGCTAACCGTACTATGGATCTGGTCGAAAATATTGCGCCCAAGGTCTCTGGTTTGGGTGCGGAAGCAACGTCACTGCGTGCTGATTGGCAGCGGTTGCAGCGCCGCGAAATGGCCGCTGATGAGTTTCGTGAGCTGTACAAGCGCATGGATGACTTTCTGGACAAGGTCGAGACTACCAGCACCGATGTGTCGGGCGATCTCAACAATATTCTGATCGCACAGGATTACCAGGATTTGACCGGTCAGGTAATCAAGCGGGTTATTACACTGGTGCATGACGTTGAGGAGAGTTTGCTCAACCTGGTGCGTATGGCCGGTCAAGTTGACCGTATTACCGGCGTAAGTCATACCGAAACAGTCAGCGAGACAAAAAAACCTACAACTAAAGGTGAAGGTCCGCAGATTCATGCCGATACAAGAGAAGACGTTGTATCCGGTCAGGATGAAGTTGACGACCTTCTATCCAGCTTGGGATTCTGACTCCTACAGATAAACGCCAGCGCGCAGCGTGCTGGTTGCAGTCAGGCAGAATGTAGAGTGGTTAGGTTTTCTGGTTCCGGATTGACGACTGATAACAACGGACTGCGTGCAAGCAGCACTATTAGCGCCCGACGTATGCCCGTTTACTGTTAACACGCCCGAGGGGAGTGGGTGCATGAGTTTCGATGCGGATGAAGAGATTCTCCAGGACTTTCTGGTCGAGGCAGGTGAAATTCTCGAACTTTTGTCTGAGCAGCTGGTTGAGCTGGAGAACCGTCCCGAAGACAAGGAACTGCTCAATGCCATTTTTCGCGGTTTCCATACCGTCAAAGGTGGTGCTGGGTTCCTGCAGCTCGATGCCCTGGTAGCCTGCTGCCATATCGCGGAAAACGTGTTTGATATTCTGCGCAAGGGCGAGCGTCCTGTTACCTCCGACTTGATGGACGTGGTACTGCAGGCGCTTGACGCAGTCAACGTGATGTTTGATCAAGTACGCAATCAACAAGACCCCACTCCTGCAGAGCCGGCATTGCTTGATGCGCTGGCAGCATTAGCGCAGCCAGCCAGTGCCGATGTTGTTGCTGAGCCATCTCCGGCTCCGGTCGCAGAGCCTGAATCGACGCCGCCAAGCGTTGCAGCAGTTGAGAGCATTGCCAGCGGTGAAGGTGACATAACCGACGACGAGTTTGAGCTTTTACTTGATGCGCTGCATGGGGATACGCCCGCGGCCTCTCCGGCAGTTGCAGCTCCGCCCGCAGCTGTATCCACTGGCAGCGATGAGATCTCCGACGACGAGTTCGATGCCTTGCTGGATGAGCTGCATGGCCAAGGTGGAGCGCCGACAGGCGCTGCTGCCAAGGCTGCAGCTAGCAATGGCGATGATATTTCAGACGATGAGTTTGAAAGCTTGCTGGATGAGCTGCACGGTAAGGGCGCGGCGCCTGGTAAAGAGGAACAGAGCTCGTCAGGCGCAGCAAAAGCGCCAGCAGCGTCCGGGCCTGCCGATCCTGACAAAATAACCGACGACGAATTCGAGTCTTTGCTCGATCAGCTCCACGGCCACGGTGCGGCGCCCGGCAAGCAGGATGCTGCTGAGCAAGCGCCCGTCACGTCCACTCCCAAGGCTGCGGCTACACCGAGCAAACCTGAGCCCAAGCCAGCTGCCAAGGCTGCTACGCCAGCCCCAGCCGCCAGCGCTGCGAAGACAGCACCGGCTGTCGAAGCGCCTGCTTCGACGGCAGAAACTACAGTGCGGGTCGATACCGCCAGACTCGACGAGATCATGAATATGGTTGGCGAGTTGGTGCTGGTTCGTAACCGTCTGGTGCGCCTGGGTTTGAGCAGCGGCGATGAAGAGCTCAACAAGGCTGTGGGTAATTTAGATGTAGTCACAGCTGATTTGCAGATGTCCGTCATGAAGACGCGCATGCAGCCGATCAAAAAAGTATTTGGTCGTTTCCCCAGGGTTGTGCGTGATCTGGCGCGCAGCTTGAAAAAGGAAATAAACCTTGAACTGATTGGCGAAGAGACCGATCTCGATAAAAACCTGGTGGAAGCCTTGGCAGACCCGTTGGTTCACCTTGTGCGCAACTCGGTGGATCATGGTGTTGAGCTGCCCGCCGAGCGCGAGGCTGCTGGCAAGCCGCGCACGGGTAAGGTGGTACTGGCTGCACAGCAAGAGGGCGATCATATACTCTTGACTATTGTCGATGACGGTCGCGGCATGGATCCTGATGTGCTTCGTGCCAAAGCGGTTGAAAAAGGCATGATGGACAAGGATGCAGCCGATCGCCTGACTGAAAGCGAGTGCTTTAACCTGATTTTGGCGCCCGGCTTTTCAACCAAGACCGAGATATCCGATGTCTCCGGTCGTGGTGTTGGCATGGATGTCGTTAAGACCAAGATTTCCCAGCTCAACGGCACTATCAATATCGAGTCTACCAAGGGCCAAGGCTCGCGTATCGCGATTAAGGTGCCGCTGACACTGGCGATCATGCCAACCCTGATGGTAATGCTGGCAGATCAGGCCTTTGCGCTGCCGCTGGTCAGTGTTAATGAAATTTACAGTCTTGATTTGTCACGTACCAATGTCGTTGATGGTCAGGAAGTCATCATCGTTCGTGACAAGGCGCTCTCGCTGTTCTATCTCAAGCGTTGGTTGATGCCTGGTGTTGAAGATACCAGTGATCATTCAGCGGCCAGTGTGGTGATAGTGTCGGTAGGTACTCAGCGAGTCGGTTTTGTGGTCGATCAATTGGTCGGCCAGGAAGAAGTTGTTATCAAGCCGTTGGGTCGTATGCTGCAAGGTACTGCGGGCATGGCGGGTGCGACTATTACGGGTGATGGACGTATCGCGTTGATTCTGGATATTCCCAGCCTGCTTAATCGTTACGCACGGCGCACATAATAGCGCTAGCTTGTTGTTTCAACCGCATCTGCCGCCTACTGTGGCCATGATGAGCTGAAGCAACAAGCAGTTGTTGGTGCTCAGGAAAAAGGCGCACAGTAGTTTCACCGATTGGCGACGCGGGCTCAGGAGAGGGTATGGCGGTCAAGGTTCTGGTAGTGGATGACTCAGGTTTTTTTCGCCGCCGGGTGACGGAAATTCTCGCGGGCGACCCGCAGATCCAGGTTGTGGGCACAGCAACCAATGGCAAGGAGGCTATTGAGCAGACGCTATCGCTGCGGCCAGACGTTATCACCATGGATTATGAGATGCCGGTGATGGACGGTATCACCGCGGTCAAGGAGATCATGCAGCGCTGTCCTACGCCGGTGATCATGTTCTCTTCGCTCACGTATGAAGGTGCTCGTGTCAGTCTTGATGCCCTTGATGCTGGCGCCGCCGATTATCTACCCAAAAATTTCGAAGATATTTCTCGCAACCCGGACAAGGTCCGGCAGTTGTTGTGCGATCGCGTTAACGCACTTGCCCGCACCAATCGTCGATCGCTGGGTCTCAGTTCTACTCCGGTAGCGAGCCCTGCTCCCAGCCATACCAGTAGTAGTGTTGCTCGGCCCGTGACGGGGTCAACGACTGCTGCGAAACCGGCTGTCGCCGCACCGCGCAGTAGCCCGGCGCCGCGCAAGCGCAGCTACAAGCTGGTCGCTATAGGTACCTCTACCGGTGGCCCCGTTGCCTTGCAGAAGGTGCTGACCCAGCTGCCAAGTAACTTCCCGGCTCCTTTGTTGCTTATTCAGCATATGCCTGCGGCTTTTACCAAGGCATTTGCGGAGCGTCTTGACAAGCTATGTCGTATTTCCGTGAAGGAAGCCGAGGATGGCGATATTTTGCGTCCTGGCCAGGCACTGTTGGCGCCAGGCGGCAAGCAGATGATGCTTGATGGTCGTGGCGTTGTACGCATTCTCCCTGGTGACGAGCGGCTAAATTACAAGCCTTGCGTCGATGTCACCTTTGGCTCGGCTGCCAAGGCTTTTCAAGACAAGGTGCTGGCAGTGGTACTGACTGGCATGGGCGCTGATGGCCGAGAGGGCGCGCGCATGCTCAAGCAGGCCGGCAGTGCGGTCTGGGCGCAGGATGAGGCCAGTTGCGTTATTTACGGTATGCCTATGGCTATTGCCAAGGCTAATCTTGCCGACGGTGTTTACAGTCTGGATGAGATTGGGCGTTATCTGGCAGAGATTGGCTGATGGATATCCTCAGCATCATCGGCATCATCCTGGCTTTCGTCGCCATTATCGGTGGTAATCATCTCGAAGGCGGTCACGTTTCCGCTTTGCTGAACGCCCCTGCCGCGCTGATTGTCATCGGGGGCACCCTGGGCGCTGCCTTCATTCAGACACCCTTGACGGTTTTCAAGCGTGCGCTGGCTATTCTGCGCTGGATTGTCTTCCCGCCCTCAAGTCGTTTGCGTGAGGGAATTAGTCAGATTATCAACTGGAGCACGATAGCGCGTAAGGAAGGCCTGCTCGGGCTGGAGGCACTGGCTGATGTCGAGTCGGATCCTTATGCCCGTAAAGGGTTACAGTTGTTGGTTGATGGCAGTGAGCCTGAGGCGCTGCGCAGTATTCTCGAGGTCGAGCTGATGACTCGCGAAAACCACGATCTCATGGCGGCCAAAGTCTATGAAAGTATGGGTGGGTACTCGCCAACCATTGGTATTATTGGCGCCGTAATGGGGCTGATTCATGTAATGGGTAATCTGGCTGATCCGTCAATGCTGGGCTCTGGCATTGCCGTTGCTTTTGTCGCAACTATCTATGGTGTTGCTCTGGCGAATCTTTTTCTGATTCCGGTAGCTCACAAGTTGAAGGCGGTAGCGATGCAGCAGTCTCGGTACCGTGAAATGCTACTCGAAGGCCTTATGTCGATTGCTGAAGGGGAGAACCCGCGCTCCATCGAAATGAAGCTCGAGGGCTTCCTGGACTAGCTGGAGAGAGTAATGCGGCGACGTCGTCAGGAAGAACATGAGAATCACGAGCGCTGGCTGGTTTCCTACGCTGACTTTATCACGCTGTTGTTCGCTTTTTTTGTCGTTATGTATTCCATTTCCTCGGTTAATGAAGGCAAGTACAAAGTGCTGTCTGACACCCTGGAGGGCGCGTTCAACCAACCTCCGCGGGCAATAGACCCCATCCAGGTTGGACAAGAGAAGCCGCGCGGGGTTGGCACCCAGGACAACAGCGGAACCCAGGCGGGACAGCAGGCTGATGGACGTGACGCGCTGCAGGATATTACGCAGGCAATGCAGCAGGCCTTTGGTGAGCTGATTCAATCCGGTGAGCTAGAGGTTCGTGGTAACGAGCTCTGGGTTGAAATCGAGCTGAGTTCGGGTTTGTTGTTCCCTAGTGGGGATGCTTTACCACTGGATGCTGCATTTGGTCTGGTGGACCGGATCGCCGACATACTGGCGCCCTACGAAAATCCGGTGCATGTTGAAGGCTTTACCGATAATGTCCCCATGCGTTCTGGCAACTACCCGACTAACTGGGAGCTTTCTGCAGCGCGGGCCGCGAGTGTGGTGCGCATGCTGAGCAATGGCGGTGTCAATCCTGACCGTTTGGCTGCGATAGGCTATGGTGAATTTAGGCCAGTTGCCGATAACACGACTGCAGCAGGCCGAAAAGCGAATCGTAGGGTCGTGTTGCTGGTCTCTCGTTTTCTCGATAAACGGCATGAGCCTTACGGCGGGGAGCCGGGCTCCGTCAATGCAATGCGTGAGGCCCGTAGTGACGTTGCGGCACCTGTGAACACGGTTAATTCATCTGGCACGGGTTCTGCATCGAACTCTACTCCTTAGCTGTAATAGATCTGGATAGTCAAAATGTTGTCGTTTATCACGTGTCATCGGGTCTATCCGAACAGGAATGCCCCCGGAGGTGAGCTATGAGAGTCTGGGCAGTAGCCAACCAGAAGGGTGGGGTGGGCAAGACTACCTCTGCTGTAGCGTTGGCCGGGCTTTTGGCGGACCAGGGGCAGCGTGTGCTGGTGGTGGATCTTGATCCCCACGGCTCTATGACCAGTTATTTCGGGCATGACCCTGACCAGCTCACCAGTAGCGTATTTAATTTATTTCAGCACAATGGGCAGGTGCCTGAAGGCTTGGCATCGGCGTTGTTGCTTGATACCTCGCATCCCAATATTCAGCTGCTCCCCTCCAGTACTTCGCTGGCGACGTTAGAGCGGCAGTCTGCGGCACAGGGCGGTTACGGGCTGGTTATTTCTCGCGCGCTGGCTCAGCTGTGGAACGATTTCCAGTTTGTAATTATTGATAGTCCACCGTTGTTGGGTGTGTCCATGATCAATGCTTTGGCGGCCAGTGAGCAGCTGATTATTCCGGTGCAAACCGAGTTTCTGGCTCTTAAGGGCCTGGAGCGTATGGTGCACACATTGAACATGGTCAATCGGTCACGAAAACAGGCGCTGCCTTATACCATCGTTCCTACCTTGTTTGATCGTCGTACTCAGGCCTCGCTCAGCACGTTGCGCATGTTGCGGCGCGATTATGCTGACCAGCTTTGGCAGGCTTATATCCCGATTGATACCAAATTGCGCGACGCCAGTCTGGCTGGTCTGGTGCCTTCGCAGCTAGATAGCAGCGCGCGCGGTGTTTTGGCTTATCGCGCGCTCCTGCGTTATTTACTGGCGCAGAGCCTGTCGCGAAGCGAGCAGGTAGCCTGAACACGGTCAGGTTGGCTAATGCTTTAATCTTCGCCGCCGATATACTGTTAAGGTCAGCAATTGCTGAGGCTTCAGACAAACTAATGACGACGCAGGTGTTATGAGTAAATCCAGATTGCCGGTGCAGGAGTTCGTGCCGGAACAAACCATTCAGCATTATCTGGATGCGCTGCTGCAGGATGCGGCAGAGGAACTCGCGCGAGTTGAAGTTGATCCTAGCGTTCAGCCTGTTCAGGCCGCGCCTGTGCCCGTGGTAGAGGCCCTCAAAACAGAGGCTCCCCAGCGCCTGCGAGACAATACGCCGTCAGTTGTCGAATCTGTGCCAGCGGTGTCTCAGCCAGAACCAGAGACTTCTATACCTGTGCCGGCAGCCAGCGCGGCCTGGCGCGAGCAGTCTTTTGAAGCCTTACTCTTTGATGTGGGTGGCTTAAAGCTCGCAGTGCCGCTGGTATCATTGGGCACCATCTACCCGCTGGATACCGAAATCACGCCGTTGTTTGGCCAGCCCGATTGGTTCCTGGGCATAATGGCGACCCAGGCGGGCAATCTTAAGGTGCTGGATACCGCACGTTGGGTCATGCCGGAGCGTTACAGTGAGGAATTGAAGGACAGGCTGGCTTTTGTCATCTCAGTAGAGGGTTATGACTGGGGGATGGCCGTGCACGGTGTGCATCAATCCATTCGGTTGCAACCGGAGCAGATTAAATGGCGTTCGCAAGAAAGCAAACGTCCTTGGTTGGCCGGTACCGTGATTGATCATATGTGTGCCTTGCTGGATGTGTCTGCGCTGGCTAGCCTGATAGTAAAGGGTGTTGCCGCGCAGAAATCTGGTAATGCCGCATCGCCAGCATTAGGATAACTACACTGGCTTCTGGCTACTGAGTCAGAACCAACATCCGGCGTCCCAGGCTGCTGGATCGCTATCAACGATGATCGGGAAGCAAGATAATGAAAAATAATTCGGGACAAAGTAGTGAAGATCCGATCCTGCAATGGGTTACCTTCCGCCTGGATAACGAGAGTTATGGCATCAATGTTATGCAGGTGCAGGAAGTGCTGCGCCACACCGAGATTGCCCCCGTTCCGGGTGCGCCATCCTATGTGTTGGGTATCATCAATCTGCGTGGCAACGTTGTTACCGTTATTGATACCCGCCAACGTTTTGGACTGACGCCTGCACCTATTACTGACAGCACGCGTGTGGTGATCATCGAGGCTGACAAGCAGGTGGTGGGTATTCTGGTTGATAGCGTGGCCGAGGTGGTTTATCTGCGTCAATCCGAGATCGAGACCGCGCCTAATGTGGGTACCGATGAGTCTGCCAAGTTCATTCAGGGTGTATGCAACAAGAACAATGAACTGCTGATTCTGGTCGATCTCGAAAAGATGATGACTGAGGATGAGTGGGCTGAACTGTCCGGATTTTGATGGCGATGAATGAACCTTGGCTAGTGCTGTTGCTCGGCAGTGTCCTGGGCCTGGTTGTAGCTGCACTGATTGTGCTGTTCGCCAAGGTTCGTGCTCTGCCGATGGAAGTTCGGCTCCAGTCAGAGCAGCTCCGTCTGCGCCAGGAGCAGCTGTCGCGTGATGTTGCGACTTTTCAACAGGGCAGTATTCGTATGGGTGAGGAGCTGACGGCACTGCGGCTGCAGCTCAAGCGGCTGGAAGACAAGCAGCTCAAGTTGGAAACCCATGACCCGCAGTCGTTGCCCTATAGCCAGGCCGCTCGCCTGGTTGGTATGGGCGCTAGCATAGAAGACCTTACTCAATCGTGCGGGCTTTCCAAGTCGGAAGCAGAGCTTTTCGTAAAGCTGCACGGCGTCGGACGTAATTGAGGGCAGGCTTTCACCATCCCGTTGGTAGCTTGTTACAGCATTCTTATTTTGAGCCCTGATTCGGCTGATCATGTTTTAGCTGCTTGGGCTTCGGCTGGCCGCCATCGGGGTCGAATCCCGCTGGGCGTTTTCCCTTCAGGTACCAGGCAAAAGCAATGATTTCCGCAATGGTGCGATAGAGTGCCTCAGGTATCTGGTCGCCCAACTCCAGTTGCGTGAGCATCCGAGCCAGGTCCGCATTCTCGTAGATGGGAACTTCGTAGTCTAAAGCGAGCTGAATAATCTGTTCGGCGAGTTCGCCTTCGCCTTTGGCGGTGAGTACCGGCGCTTTCTCCCCGTCGTAAACCAGGGCGATGGCTTCACGTGAATTGCTCATCAGGTTACCTCGTCAATCCAGGTTTGCTGCAATGCTTGGCGAGGTGGTGGCGGGGAACCGCGATGGCAGCTCAGTTCACCTACGTCCAATCCTTTTGCCAGCAGCCGGTCGCGCAGCTCGGACATTTGTGTATCCAGCAGGCTTAGGGTCTCCGCCCGCTCGGCCCAAAACTCGGTGCTAACTTTGTCTTTTCGCAGCCTGGCAATAGCTTGCATGCTGCCGAGCTCATCCAGGTTAAATGAAAGCCTGACTTCCCATTGGGCTACTGGTTCGGCCTGTTGCTTGGCATCGGGCGGCGGGTTGTCGCGCTGTATACGCATTTGTACGTGGCTGAACTGATGGCCGTCGCGCAGCGGAATTTCCAGCTGCCAGGTCGTCTGTGTGCTGCCATCGGAAAAGCTCTGGGTTTGCCCCAGACTCTGAAGCTGATGATGCTGTATTCGTGACAGCAGGGCCGCCGTCAGGCGCAACAGGCTGCCAAGATCATTGGCCTCTCCCAGTGCTTGCAAGGCGCGGGTTGGCAGGGGAAACAAGCCAGCCTTGAGCTGCTGTTGCGTGGCCGCCTGGCTGGCTTGCTGCCATGGCCCTTGAGGGGGATTTAGCGCGTTCAGGCTGCTGGGCGGCAACTGTTGCTGCAGGTTGATCAACAGACTGACCAGGGTACCCTTGAGGTCGACTCCGGCCAGGGGCTCGTGTGTTCCGGGCGGCGTTGAAAGACCTGACAGTAGAGGAAGCAGTTTATCCAGTGCGGGCATGATTCGCTGCGCTGCGGTATTTAGTTGGCTGCCAGCGTCTGTGGTCCCGGAGCCAGCGGGCCCGATATTTTGTTTGGCGGTGGCTTGAGCGATCAGAGAGTCAGCCAGCTTGGCGAGATTGGGTTCGAGAAACAGGCCGCTCTGCTTTATTGCATTGGCGACGCCGTTAGCGGTGGTTAGTTGTTGCGGTGTGGTGATCTGCTGCAGCACATTGCTTATTGCCTGATGCAAGGCTGGCACCGCGGGCAGCCCGCGTGGTGACGCTTGCAGCTGATCCAGGCGTTTCAGCAGTGGCTCGCTGGACGCTTGATTCTGCAAGGTGTCACGTAATCCTTGCAGCAAATCCAGTTGGCGCTGTTGAGCGCCGCTGGCTAGTACGCGTAACTCACCTTGTGCTCCTACGCTGGCATTGAGCTGAGTGCCGGGCTCTACCGGTTGATTGCTGGTCAGCTTCAACAGGTTACCCATACCGGCGCCTTGAATGATTTTGGCCAGCAGGGCAAAGGCAACCTGTTTGCCCGCAGCGTCGTTAACGGGTTGCTGGCTCAGTACCTTGGCTTGTACTGCGCTGCCTGGCGGAAATTGAGTAGGGTCCAGGCGAGTGAGTGGCTCCGTGGTGGCTGCGGTGCCGCTCGGTTGCAGTACTGCCAGAAGCTGCGTTTGGCTCACCGCTTGAATCAGCACCTGGGTGCCGGTAGTGAACGGCTGCGGGCTGCTCGTCTGCAGCGTGGCCGGGACTCCGGTGTCAGCGCGTGCGATGCGCAGCATCACATCAAACTGTCCGCCAGTGCTGGTGCTCGGGTTACTTTGCACCACTTCGGCAGGTACCTTGGCGCCAGCGCCAAGTTGCAGTGCGTCAATTGGCCGCAACAGCTGTAAGGCCACACTGATTGCCTCTGCGCTACGCGCGCTCGGCGCCGCAACAGGCGTGGTTGGCGCGCTGGGCGTTATAGTGCTGGTTGGCGGTAGGCGAAAATCCGGGCTCATGTTGTCACATGTTGATGTAAATCGAGGTCCCCCGGGCAAGGGGGGCATGTATAATGGCGCCCCTGAGAACGGGCTCTTAAGCCCGCTTCTGGCGGCTATTGCATTGAGTATAGCGGCCAGCATGCCGTAATCATGAACGCAATGGTATCGGTGCGATATAGCCTGTGTCTGGAGTAGCGGTGAGCAAGCAGCAGATCGACGTCATCGAGCTGGCCTGTGAGCGGGATGAGCGTGAGCTTTTCTCCGCGGTCTCCTTCTGTCTGCAGCCAGGAGACGTCCTGCAGGTTGCGGGCCCGAATGGCGCGGGTAAAACCAGCCTGCTGCGCATTATGGCGGGTTTGATGCCCGCTACCGCCGGCGATATCAGCTTTGCCGAAAAGAGTATCCTGTCCGGTAGCGGTCGAGAGTATTGGCGCCGCAATCTCCTCTATATTGGTCATGCTCCCGCCGTGAAGTCTGCGCTGACAGCGGAAGAAAACCTTAGCTGGCTCTGCGCATTGACCCGGCCGGTCAGTAGCGAGGCTATCTGGCAGGCGCTCGATCAGGTGGGGCTGCGCGGTTTTGAGGATGTGCCCTGTCGCCAGCTTTCTGCCGGCCAGCAGCGCCGCGTTGCATTGGCACGTTTGTATTTGCCGGGCGCACCGATATGGATTCTCGATGAACCTTTTACCGCGCTGGATCAGGCTGGCGTGCTCACGCTGGAGCAGCACATTATGAGCTTTGCCGCGTCCGGCGGCACTGTGGTGCTAACGACCCACCATAGTCTGGCGCATGTTGCCGGCGTGCGGCGGCTGGAACTGGGGCGGGTCAACTGATGCGACAGATGATCTGGCTGTTACTCAAACGCGAATGGCAATTGACCTGGCGCCGCCCCGGCGATTTGCTCAACCCGCTCATTTTCTTTGCCATGGTCATTACCCTTTTCCCATTGGCGGTCGGGCCGGAGCCACAATTATTGCAGCGCATGGCGTCGGGCATTATCTGGGTAGCGGCGTTGCTGGCGACCTTATTGTCTCTGGATGGCCTGTTTCGCAGTGATTTTGAAGATGGCTCGTTGGAGCAGTGGGTGCTGTCACCACACCCACTGACGCTGCTGGTGTTGGTCAAAGTACTGCATCATTGGTTGATGTGTGGCCTGTTACTGGTACTGTTGGCGCCGGTGCTGGGTTTGATGCTCGCGCTGCCCTGGTCGGTTATGCCAACACTCTGCCTCACGCTCTTGTTAGGCACCGCCGTTTTAAGTTTATTGGGCGCAATTGGCGCAGCACTGACCGTCGGTTTGAAAGGCAGTGGCAGCATGCTGCTGGCACTGTTGATACTACCGCTTTATATCCCCGTGCTGATTCTTGGTACGGGTGCGATGGACGCTGCTTTGCAGGGGTTACCGGTATTGGGTTATCTGCTCTGGCTTGGCTGTCTGGCGTTATTGGCTTTGAGCCTGGCGCCACTGGCAATAGCAGCAGGTTTGCGAATTGGCGTGAGTGAATAGGCGCGGAGACTGACAGCGAATGAGCTGGACATTTTTTCACAAACTGGGCTCGCCCAAATGGTTCTACGAGATCAGCGGAAAACTGCTGCCGTGGCTTGCGCTGGCTAGTGTGTTGCTGTTGGCTATTGGCGTTGTCTGGGGCTTGTTTTATGCGCCCGAGGATTACCAGCAGGGCAATAGCTTTCGCATCATTTACATCCATGTGCCTGCCGCTATTCTGGCGCAATCATGCTACATGATGCTGGCTGTGGCCGGCATAGTCGGCTTGGTCTGGCGCATGAAGCTGGCTGATGTGGCGCTGCAGTGCGCGGCGCCCATTGGTGCCTGGATGACCTTCGTGGCGCTAATCACCGGCTCAATCTGGGGTAAGCCGACCTGGGGTACTTATTGGGAATGGGATGCGCGCCTGACGTCCATGCTTATTCTGCTATTTCTGTACTTCGGGATTATTGCGCTGCGCATGGCGATCAGTAATCGGGATACCGCCGCCAAGGCTACTGCGGTGATGGCGATTGTTGGTGTAGTGAATATCCCGATCATCAAATACTCGGTTGATTGGTGGAATACGCTGCATCAGCCGGCCACGTTTACCATGACTGAAAAGCCCGCGATGCCACCGGAAATGTGGTTGCCGCTGCTGGTGATGGTGATCGCTTTTTACGGCCTGTTTGCGCTCAACCTGTTGCTGCGCATGCGTCTTGAAGTGCTCCGCCGTGAGTACAAGGCGCGTTGGGTCCGCGAGATTCTGGAGAAAAGCTCATGAGCAATCTGCCCGATGTTCTGGCGATGGGTGGTCATGGTGTGTATGTCTGGTCTGCCTACGGGATTACGGCGACGGTTCTGATTCTGTTGTTCCTGCCACCGATACTGGGAAAGCGTCGGTTGGTTCAGGCTGAAGCACGCCGACGTCGGCGGGAGGGTATGTAATGCATCCGTTGCGAAGAAAACGCCTGATTTTGATTTTGCTGGTGATCATTGGTGTGGGAGCGGCTGTCGCGTTGGCGCTGTCGGCCCTGCAGCAGAACATCAATCTGTTTTATACGCCTAGTCAGATTGTGGCTGGCGAGGTGCCCGGTGACGCCCGTATTCGCGCCGGCGGTATGGTTGTCGAGGGGAGTTTGACACGCGCCAAAGATAGTCTGGATGTGCACTTTGATGTTACCGATGGCACGCACGTCGTAACTATCGCTTACAGCGGTATTCTGCCTGACCTGTTCCGTGAGGGGCAGGGGATAGTGGCGCTGGGTCGGCTGGATGCCGAGGGCGTATTGCAGGCTGACGAGGTGTTGGCCAAGCACGATGAAGAGTATATGCCGCCTGAAGTGGCCAAAGCCATGAATGACGCCAAGGCCAAGAAGGCTGCCGATGGCGCCCCGGCCAGCAATTACTGAGGTGGAGATCGTATGATTCCCGAGCTTGGGCAAGTTGCCCTGATTATTGCCCTATGTCTGGCGCTGCTGCAGGCAACGGTCCCGCTGTATGGCGCCTGGCGGGGTGACTCGCTGGCGATGAGCTTTGCGCAGCCAGCGGCCATGGCCCAGTGCCTGTTTGTATTCTTCGCCTTTCTGTGTCTGGTGCAGGCGTTTGTCAGCAACGACTTCAGCGTGACCTATGTAGCACTCAACTCCAACTCTGCACTGCCCTGGTACTACCGGGTTAGCGCGGTATGGGGCGGCCATGAAGGCTCCTTGCTGTTGTGGGCACTGATTCTTTCTGCCTGGACCTTTGCCGTGGCGATCTTCTCGCGCGATTTGCCCGAAGATATGTTGAGCCGCGTGCTGTCTATCATGGGCATGATCAGTGTTGGCTTTTTGCTCTTCATGTTGATGACCTCCAACCCCTTTGATCGTCAGCTGCCGTTTCATCCAGCAGATGGTAATGACCTCAACCCGCTGTTGCAGGATTTTGGACTCATCGTGCACCCGCCGATGCTCTACATGGGGTATGTGGGCTTTTCGGTTGCCTTTGCCTTTGCCATTGCTGCGCTACTCGGCGGTCGTCTGGATGCCGCCTGGGCGCGCTGGTCACGGCCATGGACCATCGTCGCCTGGGCGTTTCTGAGTCTGGGTATCGTGCTCGGCTCCTGGTGGGCTTATTACGAGCTTGGCTGGGGTGGCTGGTGGTTCTGGGACCCGGTAGAAAATGCCTCTTTCATGCCGTGGCTGGTGGGTACTGCACTGATCCATTCGCTGGCAGTGACCGAGAAGCGTGGTGTGTTCAAGAGCTGGACGGTGCTGCTGGCCATTGCCGCTTTCTCGCTGAGTCTGCTGGGTACCTTCCTGGTGCGGTCCGGCGTGCTCACCTCGGTGCATGCGTTTGCGACCGATCCTGAGCGCGGTGTGTTCATTCTTGGCTTCCTGCTGGTTGTGGTGGGCGGTTCACTGTTGCTCTACGCCCTGCGTGCTCCGGTGGTTAAAAGTCAGATTGGCTTCGCCTGGAACTCGCGTGAGGCACTCTTGCTGGTCAATAACCTGGTCCTGGTGGTTGCGGCGCTGATGGTGCTGCTGGGTACGCTTTATCCGCTGATCATGTCGGCCTTTGGCAGTCTGGTATCGGTGGGTCCGCCTTACTTCAATGGCATGTTCCTGCCGCTAATGGCGATTCTGATGTTAGCCATGGGCGCGGGTATTCTCAGCCGCTGGAAAGAAACGCCGTTGAGTTGGCTAACCGGGCAGTTGAAGTGGGTGCTGTTACTGGCGGCAGTCGGCGCCATCGGCATCGCGCTATGGATTGGTGATCATCTGTTCGCCGTTGGCAGCATGCTGCTGCTGGTGTTCTGGGTAACTGGCGCGAGTGTGCGCGACATCCTGCACAAGACGCGCAACAAGGGTTTGCGCAAGGGCTTGCGTGCGCTACCGCGCAGTTACTGGGGCATGACGCTGGCGCACCTGGGTATCGCTGTGTGTGCGGTCGGGGTGATCGGCGCCAGCCTGTTCGATAATCAGCGTGACCTGCGTATGGCGCCGGGCGACAGCCTTGAGCTGGGCGGTTATGAGTTTGTCTTTGAGGGTGTGCAGCACCGTGAGGGCTCCAACTGGGTGTCTGATCAGGGGCGGGTGCGGGTGATGCAAGGCGACAGTCAGGTCACCATGCTGTATCCGGAGAAGCGCTTGTACAAAGTAAAAAATCAGGTGATGACCGAAGCGGGTATCGACGCCGGTTTCACCCGTGATCTGTTTGTTGCCATGGGCGAGCCGCTGGAAGGCGATGCCTGGGCCATCCGCGTGCACATCAAGCCGTTTGTGCGCTGGGTGTGGCTGGGCGGCTTGCTGATGATGGCGGGCGGCTTGCTGTCGGCCAGCGACAAGCGCTACCGCCTGAAAGTGCGGCAGCGCAAGTCAGCGCCGCTCAATGCCGAGGAGGCTGTCTGATGCGCCGGCTATTACTGATTGTTCCCTTTCTGCTGTTTCTGGTGCTGGCTGGGTTCTTTTTGCGCGACCTGCTGAGTAAGGAGGAGGGCAAGAACGAATTGACGCTACCTTCTCCGCTCATCAATCAGCCGTTTCCCGCATTTAATCTGCCATCGGTACCGGATGCGCAGCAACACGTGTCACGCGATGATTTGCTCGGCAAGCCTGCGCTGGTCAACATCTGGGCTACCTGGTGCGTCGCTTGCCGAGTTGAGCATCCGGTGTTGAACAAGCTGTCTGCGCAAGGCGTGGTTATTCATGGCGTCAACTACAAGGATGACAACGCCGCTGCGCAGAAGTGGCTGCGTGATTTTCACAACCCCTACCAGTTGAATATCAGTGATACCGATGGCCGTTTAGGTCTTGATCTGGGCGTATACGGTGCCCCCGAGACCTTTCTCATCGATGCCCAAGGGATTGTTCGCTACAAGTTCATTGGGGTGATCGACGAGAAGGTCTGGGAGCGCGAACTTGCTGCTCGTTATCAGGCACTGGTTGATGAGGTGAAACCATGAAGCGCTGGCTGGCAGGTCTGACCCTGGGTGCTGTGCTACTCAGTGCGCAGGCAGCAGTCGACACCTTTGAATTTTCCTCGGAGCTGGAACGCGAGCGCTTTTACGCGATCAGTACCGAGCTGCGCTGCCCCAAGTGCCAGAACCAGAATATAGCGGACTCGGATGCGCCTATCGCTCATGACTTGCGTAACGAGGTTTATCGGTTACTGGAAGACGGCCGCAGTGATGAGGAAGTGGTTGATTACATGGTCGCGCGCTATGGCGATTTTGTGCGTTATCGACCGGCGTTGAACGCCGAAACCCTGGTGCTTTGGTTTGGCCCGGTGTTTTTCCTGCTCGCGGGTTTTCTGGCGGTGTTCATGCTGGTTCGCCGCCGTCAGCGTGCTGCTAAAGACCCGCTGGACACTATCTTGACCAGTGAAGAGCAACAACGGCTGGATCAACTGCTGGAAGAAAAGAAGAGTCAAAATGATTGATTTCTGGTTAATAGCCGCCGCCATGGTTTTACTGGCGGTGGTAGTCGTCGTCTGGCCGTTGTGGCGCAGACGTAGCAATGAGCGGGTTGATCGTACTGCGCTGAATGTCGCGCTGTACGAAGAGCGAGTGGCTGAACTGCAGGCACAACAGCGCGCTGGTGAATTAACCGAGGCGCAGGTACAGAGTGCCCAGCAGGAGGCCAGTCGCTTGCTGCTGGAAGATACTGCTGCAGCCGATGCCAAGCGCGCCCCGTTAACTCGGGGGATCAAAGGTGTATTGCTGCTGGCGGCGGTGGTAATGCCGCTGGCGGTTGTCGGCCTGTATCAGGCATGGGGTAATCCGGACGGTCTGGCGCTGTACCGCGAAATGCAGGACACCCCACAAGTGAGCAGCGTTGAAGCCTTGATCGATCGTACCGAGCGGGTGGTGGAAGTACAGCCAACCAACGGCGAAGCCTGGTATATGCTCGGTCGTGCCTATATGAGCGCGCAGCGTCCAGCCGACGCTGTTCAAGCTTTTGGTAATAGCTTGAACCAGTTGGGCGAAGCGCCGGATGTATTGGCGCAATTGGCCCAGGCGCGTTACTTCGCCAATGGCAATCAGCTTGATCCAGAGGCGGTGGCTGCGCTGGACAAGACCCTGGAGCTGCAACCCAATAACCCCACTGCCTTGGGCTTGCTGGGCATCGCTGCATTTGAGGGCGGCGACTATTCAGGCGCGATTGGCTACTGGCAGCGTTTGCTGCAGGCAACTGAGCCGGGCAGTCAAGGAGTCGAGGCTATTCAGGGCGGTATCGATCGTGCTCGCGAGCGTCTCGCAGCCGCGGGTGGCACGCCGCCGGCAGCAGTGGATGAAGGGCCGTCAATCAGCCTCAGGGTCAGTGTGGCGCCAGAGCTGATGGCACAGCTGGATCCCAACGCCAGTGTGTTCGTCTTCGCTCGTGAGCCCAATGGCCCACCCATGCCGCTTATCGCCAAGCGGCTGACGCTATCCCAGTTGCCACTGGATATTATCCTGACCCAGGCTGATGCCATGTTGCCCGGCGTCACGCTCAGCGCTGAACAGACGCTGGAAGTAGTGGCGCGTGTTTCGCCCACAGGTGATGCTCGCCAAGGCACTCATCTGGGACGGCTGGATGATGTGCATGCTGGCAGTGGTGAGCAGTTGGAGTTGGTTATCAACCAGGCCGCTGACTAACCCGGGCTAACTGCGCGGCGCCCATGATCGCTCTGTCGGATACCGGCAGGGCGATTTTTTTTGCGTGAACCTCACGTGAGTGTGTCAGTCAAAATATCTGTGTTACCTGAGACCAGCTCCCGCGTGGCGGGCGCTGGCAACCAAAGCGGCTGATGGGTTCTGCCGCTGACAGCCTGTTTAGCAGGCAGGAGAGGTGGGAGATGCTGGTTTCAATTCCCTTTGCCGACGACCGGGTGGTTGGTTTTCGTATTGAAAGCAAAGTCACCACTGAGGTGCTGGACCAGGCCATAGCGCTGATTGAGGTCGCGCTAGAAAAGCACGACAAGGTCAGGCTGTATGTCGAGATGCCAAGCTTTGACGGCATCACCGTGGAAGCTTTCTATAAAGACATCAAGTATGGCTTCAGTCACTGGAGCCGTTTCGAGCGTGAAGCCGTGGTCACCGATAAGCGCTGGATGGAAACCATGGCTAGCCTGGCGGATACGCTGTTCAGCTCGATTGATGTGCGTGTGTTTCGGTCTGATCAAACAGACGAGGCGCGCGACTGGGTGCAGGCCGGTTGAGCGCCTGAGTTCAGTCTTGCTGCACCTCTGGCAGGGTGAACGCCAGCAGCGCTCCGAGCAGGCCGATACCTGAGAGCAGGAGTAGCATTCCGCTCGCGCCGATGAGCGAGCTGAGCAAGCCGAACAAACCGGTTGCCAGCAGAATCAGGCCGATAGCGCTGTTGCCTACCGCGACGTAATCCGTGCGTTTGCTGCCGCCCGCCATATCCAGTACATAGGTCTTGCGGCCCACGCGCACGCCGCTATGGGCAATGCCGAGAATAAAAAAGGCGACAGGAAACAGCCAGGCCTGCAGGCTGTCTGGCAGTACCGATAGCTCATGCAGGGCAATCACCAGCGGCCCGAGCAGGCTGGCCATAAAGGCGGCACGAATCATCACCTGCTTGCTCGATGTGTCCGACATCCGCCCCCAGACCATTGCGCTCAAGCTGCTCGCCAGGCCGTTGGCCACCAGAAAAGCGCCGAGCATGCCAAATCCGGCGTTGATATCCTGCGCCAGAATGACGTAATAGGGCGCGGATAGCGCCGAACACAGCAGCAGCGCACGGGTTATGACAAAACGGCGAAAGGCTTTGTCATCGCGCAGCAGGCTGATGCGCCCAATAGCTTCGCTGATGCCATTGCCGCCACCGTCCGTTGCCCCAGGTGCTTCATCGATCGTTTGATAGACCAGCGCCGCGAGCACCCAGAGCAAGGCCGAGGCGGCAAGCAGGACGGCATAGAACAGCATGTCATCATCCTGAGGTGGCCAGATCAGGCAGTAGACACCGAAGGCCAGAGCAACCCAGCCGGACAGGCTGCTGGCCAGGCCATTAAGGCGGCCACGACGGGTCTTGGGAACCGTCTTGCCAATCACGTCCTTGCTGGCCACAGAACAGAGGCCGCGTGCCAGGCTGAAGATGATCAGGCAAAGAATGATCAGGCCGCCAGCCAAGGCACCTTCAGTCGCCCAAGCGACCGCGCCCATCGCCAGCAGGGCTGCAGCCTGCAGCAGACTGCCGAGTATCCAGGTGCCTTTACGATACTTGAAGCGGCGCACGTAAGAGGCAATGAGCAGTTGCGGCAGCATGGAGCCGGATTCGCGGATCGGCACCAGCCAGGCTACCAGCGCCACCGGCGCGCCCACCACGCCCATCAGCCAGGCCAGGGTGGTTTTCGGGTTGGTCAGCGTGTCGCCAAGGCTGGTCAGGGTGTTGGCCAGCACTTGCCGGAAGAAGTTCTGCGGCACGTTGGTGCAGGCACCGTCCGGGATATCCTTGCACACGCGCGCGTCTTCTTCATTCATCAGCTTGTTGTACAGGCCGTTAAGATCAGGTTCCAGTGCCATGGTGCGCGGTCTTCTCCGGTGGCTATCGACGTCGGCGCAAGAGTTTGCCGCAGTTGTCGGCGCTTGGCTAGCAGTGCCAATCATGCTTGTTTTGCCGCGCGGGGCTTCTCTTTGCGCAGCATAGTGAGTAAAAATGGGCGTTTATTCTGTCTGCGGCGGTTTTTGGCCGAGACAGCCGCTGAGTCGAGCAAGGACATGCCTCACCCATGCGATTGAAATGCATCAAGCTGGCAGGCTTCAAATCCTTTGTTGACCCTACCACCGTTTACTTCCCGACCAACATGGGAGCGGTGGTGGGGCCGAACGGCTGCGGCAAATCCAATATTATCGACGCGGTGCGCTGGGTGATGGGTGAAAGCTCAGCCAAAAATCTGCGTGGCGAGTCCATGACCGATGTCATTTTCAATGGCTCCAACACGCGCAAGCCGGTAGGCCAAGCCTCGATTGAACTGGTATTTGATAATAGCGATGGCACCTTGCGTGGTGAATACGCTGGCTACAACGAGATATCCATTCGTCGCCGGGTAACCCGCGAGGCGCAGAATCAGTACTTTCTCAACGGTACCAAGTGCCGCCGCCGCGATATAACCGACATCTTTATGGGCACGGGCCTGGGCCCGCGCAGTTACTCGATCATCGAACAGGGCATGATCTCCAAGTTGATCGAGGCCAAGCCCGATGAGTTGCGTCTGTTTATCGAAGAGGCCGCAGGTATCTCCAAGTACAAGGAGCGCCGCCGGGAAACCGAAAACCGCATTCGCCGTACCCACGAGAATCTGTCCCGTCTGACCGATCTGCGCGAAGAACTCGAACGCCAGCTTTCGCACTTGCATCGACAGGCGCAGGCCGCGGAGAAGTATAAGGAATACAAAACTGAAGAGCGACAGCTCAAGGCGCAGCTGCAGGCACTGCGTTGGCAGGGGCTGAACGCGCAGACGGGTGAGCGCGAACATCGGGTGCGTGATCTTGAGGTCGCGCTCGAAGCCCTGATTGCCGAGCAGCGTAACGCTGACAGCGAAATCGAAAAACACCGCGACCAGCACAGCGATCTGAACGAGCGCTTTAATCAGGTGCAGGCCCGCTTCTATAGTCTGGGTGCGGATATCAGCCGTATCGAGCAGGTGCTGCAATTCAACCGTGATCGTCAGCGGCAGCTGCATGACGATATCGAGCAGACCGAGAATGCCTGGCAGGAAGCGCAGAGCCACCTGACTCAGGACCAGGCGCTATTGGCCGACCTGCAAAACGAACTGAGCGAGCTGGAGCCCGAGCTGGAACTGGCGGGTGCTGCCGATGAAGACACCGCCATGCAACTGCAGGCAGCCGAAGAGAGCATGCAAAGCTGGCAGCAGGCGTGGGAGCAGTTCAATCAGCAGGCAGCGGTACCGCGCCAACAAGCCGAAGTCGAGCAGTCGCGTATCCGGCACATGGAGCAATCCATTGAGCGCCTGGGCGAGCGTATTCAGCGCCTGGAAGAAGAGCGCGGTAGCTTGAACGCTGGGCCACTGGATGACGAGCTGGCTGAGCTGGGTGAGCAACTGGCTGAACTGGAAATGCGTGGTGAGGGTGATCAGCTGGCCTTGGCAGAAGTGGGTGAAACGCTGCAGCACGAGCGCGACAACCTTAATGCGCTGCAGCAGGAGCAGGATATTCGACGTGGCGAAATGCAGCGCGGCAGCGGTCGCCTGGCGTCATTGGAGGCCTTGCAGCAAGCCGCGTTGGATCAGGGTACCGAGGTGGGTGACTGGCTGGCGGCGCAGGGTCTGGCGGGCGGTCGTCAGCTCGCCGAGCAGATTCAGGTTGCCAGCGGTTGGGAATTGGCGGTGGAGACTGTGCTGGCCGATGACCTGCAAGCGGTCTGTCTGGACGACGTTGCCAACCTGACTGAGGCACTGGCTGACTTCGAACAGGGCAATCTGCGCTTGCTGGATGCGCGCAATGCGGGCCGCAGCTCCCCCGGTAGTCTGCTCGACAAGGTTGAATCCGCGATCGATCTCAGCCCCTGGCTCGGCAGTATTCGTCCGGTTGAACATCTCATAGACGCCTTGGCCCAGCGCGACCAACTGGCAGCGCATGAATCGCTGATTACCCCGCAAGGTCATTGGCTTGGCCCCAACTGGTTGCGGTATCGGCGTGGTGAGGCCAGCGAGTCAGGCGTACTGGCCCGGCAACAGGAGATGGAGCAGCTGCAGGCGCTACTCGCTGAACAGGAATTGGCACTGGAGAGCAGTCAACAACGCCTGGGTGACCTGCGTGAGCGGATTCGCGGACTCGAACTCAAACGTGAAGGGTTGCAGCAGGCAATCTCTGGCTTGAGCCGTCAGCAAGGTGACCTAAAGGCACAGTGGTCGGCCAAGCAGGTACGGCTGGAGCAGATTACGGCGCGAAGGCAGCGCATTGGCGACGATCTGCAGGACATCAAGCAGCAGCGCAGCGATGAGCTGGAGCAGATTGGTGAAGCGCGGCTGACTCTGCAAGCCGCCCTCGACAGTATGGAGCAGGACACCGGCCAGCGCGAAGAGCTGCTGCGCCAGCGCGATCAGGCGCGTGAAGCGCTGGATCAGGCACGGCAGCAGGGCCGTCAGCAGAAAGACCGGTCACATCAAATGGCCTTGCGGGTGCAGTCGCTCAAGGCGCAGCAGAACAGCACGGCGCAGGGCCTGGAGCGGCAACAGATGCAGGCCGAGCGACTGGGCGAGCGCCGTGAGCAGTTGCGCATGACGCTGGAAGAGAGCCAGGCACCGGAAGACGATCAACGCATTGAGCTGGAAACCTTGCTGGAGCAGCGGGTTGATGTCGAGCATCAGCTGACTGCTGCGCGGCACGAGCTGGAGACAGTCGACCAGCAAATGCGGGCACAGGAAACCCGCCGCGTGCAGGCCGAGCAGCAGGCTCAGGTTCTGCGTGAACAACTGGACGAGCAGCGCCTCAACGCCCGTGATCTGCAGACTCGTCGTCAGGGGTTGCAGGAGCAGTTGCTGGAGTCGGGGTACGATCTCAACGGCGTTATTGAGACCTTGCCGGAAGGGGCGACCGAGGCCGACTGGGAGCAGCAGTTGGCCCAGCTGGATGCGCGTATTCAGCGTTTGGGCGCGATCAACCTGGCGGCGATTGAAGAATACGAGCAGCAATCAGAGCGCAAGCGGTATCTGGATGCGCAGAACGCGGATCTCGAAGAGGCGCTCAATACGCTGGAGCAGGTCATTCGCAAAATTGACCGGGAAACCCGTGCACGCTTTAAGGAAACCTTCGATAAGGTTAATCATGGGCTGCAGGCACTCTTTCCCAAAGTCTTTGGCGGAGGTAATGCCTACCTTGAGCTAACCGGCGATGATCTGCTGGACACCGGCGTGACCATCATGGCGCGCCCACCCGGTAAAAAGAACAGTACTATTCATCTTTTGTCCGGTGGTGAAAAAGCGCTGACCGCGATTGCGCTGGTATTTTCTATCTTTCAGCTTAATCCCGCGCCATTCTGCATGCTGGATGAGGTGGATGCACCGCTGGATGATGCCAACGTGGGGCGTTACGCGCGTATGGTCAAGGAGATGTCGTCACGGGTGCAGTTCATTTACATTACGCATAACAAAATTGCGATGGAGATGGCAGATCAGTTAATGGGAGTAACTATGCATGAACCGGGTTGCTCAAGACTGGTCACAGTAGACGTAGAAGAGGCAGCAGCACTGGCGGCAGTGTAAAGTTTAGAGCTGGCATGCTAGCATCCGGCCAGATATCAGGCGGGCCTTGGCCCCACACAGAATTGTAAGAACAGGAACGGGTATTCATGGATTTCGGTTTGCGTGAGTGGCTTTTCATTTTTGGCCTTCTTGTCATCGCCGGCATTCTGTTCGACGGTTGGCGTCGTATGGGCGGGCGTTCGCGCATTCGCTTCAAGTTGGAGCGCAACCTCAACGACTTGCCGGAAGAAGCAGCAGGAAGTGATGAATTGCTGGGCCCACCAAGGGTTATCGGTGGCAGACCTGAGCGCGAAGAACCGTCCTTTGGTTCTTCTCTGGACGACGTGACTGACTCGCAGGCCGACGCTGATTGGCGTGAGCCGCAGCAGGGCGGCCTGGATCTGGAAGAACCGCCGATACTGGTTGACCCTGTTGCCTCTCGCGGGCCTGCAGCGGGTAAGCCGGGCAAGCCGCGGCAACCAGAGCCGAAGGCCAAGGCCGGGCAAGACTTGCCTCCGGTTGAAGAAGTGCTGGTGATCAATGTTGTTGCCCGTGATGAGCAGGGTTTTGTCGGTTCAGCGCTACATCAGAGCATTCTGGAAAGTGGCCTGCGCTTTGGCGATATGAATATTTTCCACCGTCACGAGAGTATGAGTGGCAACGGTGACGTGCTGTTCTCCATGGCCAATGCCTTGAAGCCGGGTGTATTTGATCTGGATGAAATGGATCAGGGACATGTCCGTGCGGTTAGTTTCTTTATGGGGCTGCCCGGCCCACGGCATCCCAAGCAGGCGCTGGATCTGATGATCGCCGCTGCCCGCAAGCTTTCTCATGAGCTGGGCGGCGATTTGAAAGACGAGCAGCGTAGCGTGCTTACCGCACAAACCATCGAGCACTACCGCCAGCGTATTGCGGAGTTTGAGCGGCGGCACTACAGTCAGCGGCGTTAAAAACAGTGCTGGAAGGCGTGCGCCTTCCAGCCACAAGCCACAAGCCACAAGCCACAAGCCACAAGCCACAAGCCACAAGCCACAAGCCACAAGCTTCAAGCTTCAAGCTTCAAGCTACAAGCCGCAAGCTTCAAGCTAGAAGCAAGAAGCAAACCCCGCCGGTTGGCAGTGGTTGCTGCTTTTGGTTTAGCTTGCCGCTTAAAGCTTGAGGCTTGCAGCTCTGCGGCTGCGGCTGCGGTGGCACTCGCCGCGTGCGGCTGGCTTGGTTACAATCAACAGCCTGTTTCCCATCACTTCGGTTACCCATGACTCAGCACACCACGCCCGCCGAACGCGCTATTGCGTTGCGCGACGAGATTGCCCAGCACAACCATAATTACTACGTGCTGGATGAACCCGCCATACCGGATGCTGAGTACGACCGCCTGTTCAACGAACTCAAGCGTATTGAAGCGGAGTATCCCGACCTGGTTACGCCGGACTCACCCACTCAGCGGGTGGGTGGGGCGCCGGCGGGTGGTTTTGGCGAAGTGCAGCATGAAGTACCCATGCTTAGCCTGGGTAACGCTTTTGCCGAGCAGGACATGCACGACTTTGATCGCCGGGTGCGTGAGGGATTGGATCTGCCAGCTGGCGACCTCTTCGGTGACGGTGCCGAGGTTGAGTATTGCTGTGAGCCCAAGCTGGACGGCCTGGCAGTCAGTTTGCTGTATGAAAACGGGTTGCTGGTGCGGGGCGCAACGCGCGGTGATGGCAGTACCGGTGAGGATATCTCCAGCAACGTGCGCACCATTCGCAATGTGCCGCTGAAGCTGCGCGGCGAGGGTTGGCCAGCGGTATTGGAAGTGCGTGGTGAGGTGTTCATCAGTAAGGCGGGCTTTGAGGCGCTGAATGAGGCCGCGCGCGCTAACGACAGCAAAACCTTCGCCAATCCGCGTAACGCCGCGGCTGGCAGCTTGCGTCAGCTTGATCCCGCCATCACTGCCAGTCGTCCGTTGGAGTTCTGCTGCTATGGTTTTGGCCGGGTCGAGGGCGAGCTGCCAGCGACTCAGGTAAGCATTCTGCAGGCATTCAAGGAGTGGGGCCTGACCATTAGCCGCGAGCTCAAGCAGGTACAGGGCGTCGCCGGTTGTCTGGCCTATTACCGTGATATTGGTGAGCGACGGGCTGCTCTGGAATACGAGATTGATGGGGTGGTGTTCAAGGTTAATCGGTTGGACTACCAGCGTGAGCTGGGCTTTCGAGCGCGTGAGCCGCGTTGGGCCATTGCCCACAAGTTTCCCGCCTCCGAGGAGTTAACCGAGTTATTGGATGTCGAGTTTCAGGTTGGGCGCACCGGGGCCATTACGCCGGTGGCGCGGTTGAAACCGGTTCAGGTCGCGGGTGTGACCGTCTCCAACGCAACCTTGCACAATATGGATGAGGTGGCCCGCCTGGGTGTGATGATCGGCGATACCGTGATCATCCGTCGCGCCGGCGATGTTATTCCGCAGGTCATGCAGGTGGTGAGCGAGCGTCGTCCGGCGGATGCCCGCCCGGTTGACGTGCCTAGCGAATGCCCGATATGCGGTTCTGCGGTCGAACGCACCCAATTGGTCAAACGGGGCAAGGGGCGGGAAACCACCTCGGACGGTGCGGTCTATCGCTGTGTTGGTCGCTTGACCTGTCAGGCACAACTGAAGCAGTCGATCATTCATTTTGTCTCGCGCAAAGCGATGGACATCGACGGCTTGGGCGAAAAGAGCGTCGAACAGTTGGTGGATACCGGCTTGGTCGCATCACCTGCGGATCTGTTTCAACTGACTTTTGAGCAGGTATTGGCACTGGACGGCTTTGCCGAGCTGTCCAGCCGTAACCTGTTGGCGGCCATTGCCGATAGCCGTGCACCTGCACTGGCGCGCTTCATCTACGCGCTGGGCATTCCTGATGTGGGTGAAGAGACCGCCAAGTTGCTGGCACGTGCGCTGGGCTCGCTAGAGCGCATTCGCCAGGCATTACCACAGGTATTGGTGTACCTGCCGGATGTGGGCGCCGAAGTGGCTTACGAGATCCATAATTTCTTTGCCGACGAGCATAACCAGCAGGTCATCGATCAATTGCTGGCACGTGGTGTAACGCCCAAGGAAACAGGCGAGCTGGG
Source organism: Pseudomonas sp. 5Ae-yellow (assembly GCF_014077575.1). Classification (NCBI taxonomy): domain Bacteria; kingdom Pseudomonadati; phylum Pseudomonadota; class Gammaproteobacteria; order Pseudomonadales; family Pseudomonadaceae; genus Pseudomonas; species Pseudomonas sp. 5Ae-yellow. The sequence continues at coordinate 110,800 of NZ_JACGWE010000006.1, forward strand.
CGCGGAGTTCGCGGCCAGTGTGTCGCTCGCCGAGTTTCTGGCGCGCCTGGATATCCCGCATATTGCCAAGACCGGTGCCGAGCGACTAGCTGCGCGCTTTGGCAGTCTTGCAGCGATATTTGCTGCCGACTGGCTCGATCTCAAGCAGGTCGAGCGGTTGAACGATAAAGCCATCAAGGAGCTGCGGGCCTTTGCGCAGGATGATCAGGCGCGTGCACAGGCGCTTGCCGTTGAGCAGCAGTTGCGTGACTTCGGCATGCACTGGGAGTCGGCGCGCGCCGAGACAGACAGCTTGCCGCTGGCAGGCCAGACCTGGGTGCTGACCGGCACCCTGGAGGCTATGCCACGTGATGTTGCCAAGGTGCACCTGGAAAGTCTGGGCGCCAAGGTGGCTGGCAGTGTATCGGCCAAAACCCAGTGCGTGGTCGCCGGGCCGGGCGCTGGCAGCAAGCTGGCCAAGGCCGAGCAGTTGGGTGTGGCTGTGCTGGATGAAGCAGGGTTGCTGAGTCTGCTGGCTGAACACGGCATTCAGCCATGAGCGAGATTATTGTACTGGCGCCGATGGAAGGCCTGGTTGATCCGCCGATGCGCGATATTCTTACCCGCATTGGCGGGATCGACTGGTGTGTCAGCGAGTTCATCCGCGTGACGACCGGGCTGCTTAACCACGGCACACTACAGCGCATAGTGCCGGAAATGGATCATGGCTGGAAAACCCGTGCCGGGGTGCCGGTACGGCCACAGTTGCTTGGCTCGGATGCTCACTGGCTGGGTGAGAACGCAGCGTTGCTGGCAAGTCTGGGAGCGCCAGCGATTGATCTGAATTTTGGCTGCCCGGCCAAGACGGTGAACCGACACCGCGGTGGTGCCAGCCTGCTGCGCGAACCTGAGCTACTGCAACAGATTGTAGCCAGTGTCAGAGCGGCTACGCCCGCGTCTGTTCCGGTTACCGCAAAAATGCGCCTGGGTTATAGCGATACCGGATTGACGCTGGAGTGTGCTGCCGCGCTGGAGGCGGGTGGCGCGGCCGAAATCACGGTGCATGCGCGGACCAAGGTTGAAGGTTATAAACCGCCAGCGCACTGGGAGTGGCTGGCGCGTATCCGTGAGTCGGTCAGCGTGCCGGTGATCGCCAATGGTGATGTCTGGACGCCCGAGGACTATCGCCAGATTCGCGACATTAGTGGCTGCGAACGGGTGATGATTGGCCGCGGGCTGGTGCGGCGGCCTGATCTGGCCCGGCAGATTCGCCAAGCCGATTGTGCTGATACGGCTATGGCGCCTTGGCCCAGCCTCTTGCCCTGGATTGCCGATTTCTTTCAGCAGACCCGCGAGCGGGTAGTGGATCGGCATGCACCGGGCAGGCTGAAACAGTGGTTATCCATGCTGGGATTGACCTATGCCGAAGCCAAGCCGCTATTTGATGCGCTGCGCCGTGAGACGAATGCAGAATCGATCAGTCGTTGTCTGGATGCGCTGGCTGCAGGCGCAGACCAAGCGCAAACACTGTTGGCACTGAGCGAGCAAAAGCCAATAGTGCAGAGCTGCGCCTGAGGCCAGTGCCCCGCTAGTCATCCGGCAATCAGGCTTGAAGCTCTGCACTCAATTGGCCCATCTCAAAGCTGAGTTGCTCAAGACTGTGCTGGCCTTGCTGCAGGTCGTTCTGTAGTTGCGACAGTTGCTCTGCCAACTGCGCATGGCCAAGTTCCGCGTGGTGCTGCTCAACCTGCGTCAATTGCTGCAGCGCGGTATCGCTCAACTGCTCGGTTGTCTCTGCCTGCGTACTGGCTTGTTCGATTAGCAGGTTGGTTTTTTGTACCTGATTACCGAGTGCATTGATTTCGGTATCCACTTTGCCCGTCTGCAGATTCATCTGTTCGATAATCTCGCCCACCTCTGCGGTGGCCTTGGTGGTACGGGTGGCCAATGCGCGAACCTCGTCGGCGACCACCGCGAAGCCACGACCGCTTTCCCCGGCACGCGCGGCTTCAATGGCTGCATTCAGCGCAAGCAAGTTGGTCTGGCTGGCAATGCTATCAATCACCTGGGTTACCTGACTGATTCGCGCGCTTTGCTCCTGCAGTTGAGCAAGCAATTGCAGGCTGTTGTCGCTATGCAGTGTCAGACTCTGGCTCAGGATGACGCACTCACTCAGCGTTTGTCGGTTGAGCGCGTTTGCACTGCGCACCTGGCTGACAGACTCGGTGGTATCGGCATGCAACTGCTGCGCTGCACCCTGGCTTTGCAGGGCTGATGCCTGTTGATTGTGAAGTTGCTCCAGTTCACTGCACGGCGCAGTGAGGCTGAGAGCCAGTTGTTTGGCGTTGTGCGCGAGAATCTCGAGACGATCTGCATATTGCTTGTTCTGTTCTGCGTCGGCCAGGCCTTGCTGCCTGATCGTCTCTGTGGCTGCCAGGTTATCCTTTGCCATTGGCTGATCCGCTGGTGGATAGCGCCAGGGCAGGCCTAGCCAGGGAATAATGCAGAGTACCAGTGCAGGGGCTACCGCATCGCCGCCGTGACTGTAGAAAAGCCAGGCGAGCATGCCAGCCTGAATGATGGCCAGGGCGACCTTGCCGATGAATCCTGTTTGCATTGTTATAGTCCGTTAGGTACCGCTACTGCTCATTATTGTTGTTAACACAGGCGTGCTGGCAGTCATTAGGCCATTGCCTGCGGTGCAATTCAATCAAGCTGTCCTTACGTCAGTCGCTGTTGCTGCATGAAGCGTAGGTCCAGCCAGTCTTTAAAGCGTCCCGCCAGTTTGCCTTCGCTCGCCAATGGGCCATAACTCAGTAGTGCACGGCCGTCGGCGCAAGACAGCAGAGCCAGCGCCTTGCTCTGCGGTTGAAAGCTGCCCAGTGGGCTGCCCTGCAGGTGAGCAATGAGGTTATCGGCCAAAACCGAGCCTTGCCTTACAGCATAGACGCCAGAGTGGGGCGTTTGCGGCAGGCTGGCGCAATCACCGCTGGCAAAAATGTTGTCGTGGTCGAGGCTTCGCAGGTGTGAGTCGATACGGATAAAGCCCTGGGTATCACAGTTGAGTCCGCTGTGTTGCTGCCAATCCGGCGCGGCGGTGCCTGTGGCCAGAATCACGGCTTGCGGTTGCAGTACCGGTTGCTGCTTAACATAAAGCTGTCCGCTGGTGATGCGATCAATTGGGCTGTGCTCGTGGAGTGTGATTTGCGCTTTTCTTAGCCGGTTGCTGGCCAGTCGCGCCAGCCTCGGCGGATGACTAGCCAGCAGTGTACCGCTGCTGAATAGGTCGATTTGTGTGCCGGGCAGGCTTATGCGTAAGGCCATAGCTAACTCAAAGCCGGCAGCGCCAGCACCAACGATGGCGAGTTGGCGGGGTGGGGTGGTTAACCATTGCTGCCACTGGCGGATAAAGTGTGGGAAGGGCTTGGCACCGATTAGCGCCAGGCTCTGGTCCTGCTCGAAGAGCACCGGTGCTTTAGCACCGCTGTTGAGTGACAGCGTGTCGAACGCGATGCGCTGCCCGTCGGCCAATTCAAGCGCACTATTGTCTGCCGTAATCGAGCTGACGGCAGCGCAGACAAGCTCAAGGCCGCTGGCCGCGCAGAGCGGAGCTAGGGGAATGCGGCACTGCTCAGGCTGAAAGCGACCAGCAATCAGTCCGGGCATCATGCCTGAGTACCAGGCATGCGGATCGGGATTGATCAGCAGGCTACCGGCAGGTGCACTGAAGCCCTTGGCCGCCCATTGGCCCAGGGTTACCAGATGAGCATGGCCCGCACCAACCAATACCAGCGGAGCGTTAGGTGTGTTTTTTTGCATGCCTGAAGACTAGCTGCTGTGGGCGGCAAGGGGAAGTGTGCACAGCTGGTCGGATTGGGTCGTCGGCCTGCATTTCACCGGCTACGCTGATAGCACTTTGTTACGCACATAGCCCCCATTGATAAGTACGCATTGTGCTTACTAATGCGCGTATTTCGAAATCGACTTTCGCTGTGCGAACCTGATAGTCTGCAAACTGATAACTCCAAATACAAACAAAAAGGGAGCGTAGAGTGAACGACCAGATTCGTTATCCGACAACCGTCCGCGCCTGGTGTACCGTTGGTATCCTGTTGGTGGCCTATGTTCTTTCCTTTGTTGACCGCCAGATCCTCAATCTGCTGGTTGGCCCAATCCGCGCCGACCTGGGCATCAACGATACCCAGATGAGCCTGCTGATGGGCCTGTCGTTTGCCATTTTCTATACCATTGCCGGTATCCCCTTGGGCCGCATCGCCGACAGCAAGAGCCGCCGCGGGCTGATTGCCTGGGGCGTGGCCTTCTGGAGTCTGATGACCGCTGCCTGCGGTCTGGCGCAGCAGTACTGGCACTTCATCCTTTGCCGTATTGGCGTCGGTGCGGGTGAAGCGGCCTTGTCGCCAGCCGCCTATTCGCTGATTGCCGATAGCTTCCCGGCTGATCGCCGCGCCACGGCCATCAGCGTGTACGCCATGGGTATTTACCTCGGTGCCGGCATGGCCTTTTTGCTCGGTGGCATCGTGGTTACCTGGGCCAACGCGCAGGGTCCGATGACGCTGCCGGTGCTGGGTATAGTACGCCCCTGGCAGTTGATCTTTCTGGTGCTGGGCGCCGCCGGTCTGATGTTCTGCCTGGTGCTACTGGCCATCAAGGAGCCGACTCGCAAGGGCGTGGGCGCCGGTGTGGCCGTGCCGCTGAAGGAAGTGGGCGCCTATCTGCTGACCATCCGCAAGGCGGTGCTGTGCCACAACTTCGGTTTTGCCTGTCTGTCGTTTGCCTCGTATGGTGCCTCGGCCTGGATTCCAACCTTTTTTATCCGTACCCATGGCCTCACGGCCGGTGAAGTGGGTATCTACTACGGTAGCCTGGTGATGGTCGCTGGCTCCACGGGTATCGTCTTTGGCGGCCGCCTGGCGGATTATCTGGCCCGTCGCGGCTATCGTGATGCCAATATGCGGGTAGGTCTGCTGGCGGCGGCACTGACGCTGCTGTGCAACGTAGTCTTCCTGGTCGATAACATGCCGTTGCTGTGGGCTATCATGTTCTTCAACGTGTTCACCGTGGCTATGCCTTTTGGTGTGGCGCCGGCCGCCATTCAGGAGATCATGCCTAACGCCATGCGCGGGCAGGCCTCGGCGATCTATCTGTTTACCATCACCCTGATTGGTCTGGGTATTGGGCCGACCGCCGTCGCCATGTTCACCGACTACGTATTCGCGGACGACATGGCGATTCGTTACTCCATCTTCATTGTGGCCAGCGTGATTACAGTGGGCTCTATCATCCTGCTCTGGATGGGACTCAAACCCTATCGAGAGGCGCGCGACACACTGGAAAGTTGGAGCCAAAATCAGGAACAGCCTGCTTGAGTCGCTGACTCGCAGTGCCGGCTGACTTATTTCTTTAAACAGGAGCAATAAACATGACTGACGCAGTTATCGTATCCACGGCCCGTACGGCTCTGGGCAAATCCTATCGCGGTGCGCTGAACAACACGCACAGTGTCGACATGGCTGGCTACGTTATCGAGCACGCGGTCAAGCGCGCCGGTATCGATCCTTCCCTGGTTGAAGATGTGATCCTCGGTGCGACCTTCCATGAAGGCGCTCAGGGCAAAAACATGGCCCGTCTGGCGGCCATCCGTGGCGGTCTGCCGGTCACCACCGCAGGTATGTCGATCAACCGCTTCTGCAGCTCAGGCCTGCAGTCCATCGCCATTGCGTCGCAGCGGGTTATCAGCGAAAAGATCCCGGCCATTGTTGCCGGTGGCGTTGAGTCCATCAGCCTGTGCCAGAACGACAAGCTGAACATGTTCCATGGCACCAACGAATGGCTCATGAAGAACAAGCCTGAGCTGTACATGTCGATGATCGAAACCGCCGACATCGTGGGCCAGCGTTACAACGTCAGCCGTGCATCGCAGGACGAATACGCATTACTGAGCCAGCAGCGCACCGCAGCAGCCCAGGAAGCCGGCAAGTTTGACGATGAGATCGTCGCCTACAACACCATCATGAAGGTGCAGAACAAGGAAACTGGCGAGATTACCGATAAGGAAGTCAAACTGGTTAAAGACGAGTGCAACCGTCCGAGCACCACGCTGGAAGCCCTCTCAAGCCTGCAGCCAGTGCGCGGTCCAGGCAACTTTGTGACGGCCGGTAACGCCAGTCAACTGTCCGACGGCGCGTCTGTTTGCACCGTGATGAACAGCAAGGTTGCTGAGCAACTGAACATCAAGCCGATGGGTATCTTCCGTGGCTTTGCAGTTGCCGGTTGCGAGCCTGATGAAATGGGCATTGGCCCGGTCTTCGCGATTCCGCGTCTGCTGGAGCGTAACGGCCTGAAAATGGACGACATCGGTCTGTGGGAACTGAACGAAGCCTTTGCTTCACAGGTTGTCTACTGCGCCGAGCGTCTGGGCATTCCGATGGAAAACCTGAACGTTAACGGTGGTTCCATCTCTATCGGCCACCCTTATGGCGTAACGGGTTCACGTCTGGTTGGCCATGCGCTGATCGAAGGCAAGCGCCGTGGCGTCAAGTACGTGGTCGTGACCATGTGCATCGGTGGCGGCCAGGGTGCTGCCGGTCTATTCGAGATCGTTTAAACCGCAGCGGCAAGCTACAAGCCGCAAGCTGAAAGCTAGAAGCTAGAAGCTAGAAGCTAGAAGCTAGAAGCTAGAAGCAAACCCGGGCCTCGCTCGGGTTTTGCTTTTAAGGTTTTACTTGGCGCTTGCCGCTTATGGCTTGCCGCTAAAAATTCCGGAGGAATTTTTCCTTGTCCCAGAAGATCATCAACACCGACGACCTGGCGTTTCTACTTTACGAACTGCTGGATATCGAACGTTTTAGCCAGTTTCCTCGCTATGAAGACCATAGCCGCGATACCTTTGATGCCGCCATCGAGCTGGCCCTGAAAGTCGCCAGCGAAACCTTTGCCCCGCACAACCACGCCTGCGATGAAGACGAGCCGCGCTTTGAAAACGGCAAGGTGGTCATGCGTCCGGAAGTAGCCGAAGCCCTCAAGGTACTGCGCGAAACCGGCCTGATGGCCGCCTCGCAGGATTACGAGCGCGGCGGCATGCAACTGCCGGCAGTGGTCGCGCAGACCTGTATCGGCCTGATCAAGGGCGCCAATGTCAGCACCCAGGCTTACGCCGGTCTGACCATCGCCGCCAGCAACCTGATCATGGCCCACGGCACCGACGAGCAGAAACAGCGCTTTGCCGAGCCGATGATGGCTGGCCGCTTCTTCGGCACCATGTGCCTGACCGAGCCGCACGCGGGTTCATCGCTGGGTGACATCAAATCGCGCGCCGTACCGCAGGATGACGGCAGCTACCGCATCAGCGGCAACAAGATCTTTATCTCTGCCGGTGACCACGAACTGAGCGAAAACATCATCCACCTGGTATTGGCCAAGCTGCCCGACGCACCGCCCGGTGCCAAGGGGATCTCGCTGTTTATCGTGCCTAAATTCCTGGTCAACGAAGACGGCAGTCTGGGTGAGCGCAACGACGTCATCCTGGCTGGCCTGATCCACAAGATGGGCTATCGCGGCACCACCTCGACCATGCTCAACTTTGGCGAGAAGGGCGGGGCGGTCGGCTATCTGGTCGGCGAGCCGCACAACGGCCTGGCTGGCATGTTCCACATGATGAACGAAGCGCGCATTGGCGTTGGCCTGGGCTCGGTCATGCTGGGCTACACCGGTTACTTGCACGCGCTGGACTACGCCCGTGACCGCACCCAGGGTCGCTCGATGACTGAGCGTGATCCGGCCACCCCGATGATCCCGCTGATTCAGCACGCCGACGTACGCCGCATGCTGCTGGCGCAGAAAGCCTTTGTAGAAGGCGGCTTGTCGCTTTGTCTGTTCTCCGCAACCCTGGTGGATGAGAAGAAGCACGCGCCCAGCGCTGAGGAACGCGAAACCGCCGCTGGCTTACTTGACCTGCTCACGCCGATCGTCAAATCCTGGCCCTCGCAGTTCTGCCTGGAGGCCAACAGCCTGGCGATTCAGGTACACGGCGGCTACGGTTACACCCGTGAATATCCGGTCGAGCAGTTCTACCGCGATAATCGTTTAAACCCGATCCACGAAGGTACGCACGGTATTCAGGCCCAGGACCTGTTGGGCCGCAAAGTGAGCATGGCTGGTGGGCAACACTACCAGGCACTGCTGCAGCGCATTCGCGCCACCCTCGAAGCCACCCGCGGCAGTGATGAACTAAAGACTAGCGCCGAGCTGCTAAGCAACGCCCTTGCCACGCTGGAAGAGACGACCAGCGCCTTGCAAGCCATCAAGAACACCGACCCTGATCGCGCCCTCGCTAACGCCTATCTGTATCTCGAGTGCTTTGGTCACGTGGTCGTCGGCTGGCTGTGGCTGCGGCAGGCGCAAGCTGCACTCAAAGGCCTGCAGGACGGCGGCGCACGGCAACCCGAGTTCTATCAGGGCAAGCTGAACACCTGCGAGTACTTCCTGCGTTATGAACTGCCCAAGCCGCTGGCGCTGGCAGAGGTGCTGCGCAGTGCAGATCGCACCACGCTGGATATGCCGCTGGATTGTTTCTGATTCGGTTGGTGTGACATAAAAAACCGACCGGGCCTTGGGCCCGGTTTTTTATGGGTAGCGTGAGTTGGCTATGGATTGGCTGCTCGTGGGCAGGATGGCCCGGCGTCGGCTAGCTGCTCACTCCGCCGCCAAGTAGGCCTGCGTCGAGGTCACGGCGCAGTAGCCAAACTCGAAGGCGGCCATCATGGCAGCATGCACTTGGGCTGCAGGCGTTGTGACCCCGTTGAACTCCAGATCCAGGGTGGCGCAGGCGTCGTGCAGCACCGTGACTGGGTACCCCATGTCAACGGCAGCACGCACGCAGGCATCGACGCACATGTGGCTCATCGCGCCGATTACCACAATGTCGTCAATGCCATGTTGGTCCAACTGCTGCTTGAGATCGGTTTCGCGGAAGGCGTTAATGTCCCGCTTGACGATAACTGGCTCACCCTCAATGGGCGCCACGCGCGTTTGGATTTGCGCGCCTGAGGAGTCAGCTGCGAACAGCGGGGCATCGCTGCTGACTGATTCATGGCGTACGTGAAATACGATAACGCCCTTGGCTCTGGCATCAGCGATCACTTTGGCGGCGTTGGCGGTGGCTGCCTCGATGCCCGACAGCGGCAGCTTGCCGTCAGGCAGATAGTCGTTTTGCAGATCGATGACAATCAAACCGGTTTTTTTCATGACGTAATACCTCTGGTGATGGATAGCCGTCATGGTCGGCCTTTAACAGCTGGCTGATAAGTGGCGGTAAAGACATTTCAGGTGTTAATAACGACACTGGTGCTTACCTCACCTGGTGTCGTCACTTACGCCTGACTCACTCGTGCACTGCTACTGAACCGGCGGCGATACTCGCTGGGCGACAAGCCGACGATACGCGTGAACACCTTGCGAAAGGCACCCGCGTCACCATAGCCAACCTCCCACGCCACGCGCTCCACGGACGCTTTCTCGAACTGCAGCAGCTCCTGTGCCCGACCCACGCGCAGCCGCTGGCAGTACTCGGTCGTGGTCATGCCGGTGGCCTTCTGAAAGCGGCGCAACAGGGTGCGCTCTTCCAGCCCCGCTTGCGTAGCCAGAACAGGCAATGCCACCTCCTTGGCCTGAGTGGCTTGCAGCCAATGCTGTACCTTGAGTATCGCCGCGTCGCCGTGGGTCAGGCGAGGGGAAAACAGGCTGTAGTAGCGCTGCTCGCGGCCGGGTGGGTCGACCAGCAGCGTACGCGCCGTCTCAATCATGACCGTTGGCCCCAGCAACCGATCTACCAGCCTGAGGCCCAGATCGGTCCAGGACATGAGGCCACCTGCCGTAATCACGTCGCCATCGTCGATGATGAGTTGGTCCACATCCACCAGCACGTCGGGATAGCGCTGCTGCAACAGCTCGGCGTAGGCCCAGTGGGTTGTCATCTTGCGGCCTGTCAGCAGCCCGGTCGCCGCCAGTGGGAACGCACCCGCGCAGACCGATGCCAAGGCAACGCCATCGGCATGCCGCTCACGCAGCCAGCCGGTGAGCACAAGCGTTTCTTCCGCGCTAATCGGCTCGTTAAGCGTAGGTGGCAGGATCAGTGCGGACAGCACAGAGTGAGCAGCTGAGTCTGAACCGCTATCAAAGACGCGCACCGGTAGGGCGCTAGCCTCGCTCTGCTGCCAGTGGGTTATCCGCAGCGGCGGCTCGGACTGCTGCAGGTGCGATAACGCCTCACGGTTCGCGACCGTAAACAGGTCGGTCAACCCCAGCACCGCCGCCTGCTGCGCGCCCGGATAAAGCACCAGCCCGATCTCGACAGTCTGTGTTGTTTGCATATAGACCCAAAGCCCCTTTGTTAATGTCATTCAGCATTCACCGCCCTGTCGCCGCAGCTATGGCTGTTGCGTGCGACAGGGCTGCCATTGTGCACTCTTTTTAGGTGCTGAAATGGCTTAGTAAACTAGGCCTTGCCGGCATCAAGCGTTACCGCAGTTCCATAACGGCTACCTTGGTCATACGCGCAAGCTGTCAATAAAGACCTATCTGACAAATCGCAATTGGTACTAAGTTGCCTAGCACAACCCGCTGGCGCTATTTTCAGATTTATAATGCCGATTTGGCTGTTATCTTCTGGAAAAGTAGCCCTGTATACACCGCTGCTACCGGGTTATCCTTGTGCTATGTACAGTCTTGCTCACCCCGTCACCCATACGCTGGAAATCCGCAAAAGTCGCTTTCTTGCCTGCGTCGAACCCATCGCTGACCGCGCCGCAGCGCAGGCTCGGGTAAACGAGTTGCGCGCGCAGCATCCAGGTTGCAACCATGTGTGCTGGGCGCTGTTGGCGGGCGGTCATAGCGCCGCAGTAGACGACGGAGAGCCCTCGGGCACCGCAGGCCGCCCCATGCTGGAGGTACTGCGTCACCAACAGTTGGACGGCGTGCTGGCCACCGTGGTGCGCTACTTCGGCGGCGTCAAACTGGGTGCCGGTGGTTTGGTGCGTGCCTATACCGACGCTGTCGCGCAGGCACTAATGCAAGCCGAAAAAATCGAACACATCCCCACCCAAACACTCTGCTGCGAACTGGCCTACGCCCACGAAGGCGTCGCCCGCAACCTGATCGCTGAGCTTGGCGGTGAACTGCTCGATGTAAGCCACGGGCAGGCGGTGCGCATGCAAATAAGCCTGCCCGTTACCGCAGCTGACGCGCTGCAGGAGCAGCTCTTATCGATCACGCGGGGCGAGCTTGGGTGGGAGGTCGTAGTGTCCTCAGGCGACTGAGTCAGCGGTTTGGTCAATAGGGGGTAGCTGCACGCAGGGTAGGGGCATTAGGTGAAAGCCGGGCGGTTGGTCCGGCTTTTTTGTGGATGGTGTGAGGCGGCTGCTTCGGCCAGAAGCGGACGCCTGAATCGTCCGCATACTGCTCTCGGCTGAGCGTCAGCGGTGCGCCGCTCTGATGATACCTTGCTATTTGCTTCATGGATTGGCGCCAGGTCACCAGTATGGCTGTTTGGCTCGCGGGCCAGGGCTTTCGGCTGGTGCGCTGTTATGGCAGGCGTTGTGGTGAGGTGAGCTGTCACAAAGAGACAACAATTCTGTGCGACACCGGCTCAACTATGTCGATATGCTGGTCCAGCTCGTGAGCGAATAATATCAGCGCGTGATTTCAACCCGCGTCTACTAATAACAATGTACTCAGAAGGGAGTTATCCATGGGAGCCATCGTTGGCGGAGAAGGGGGAACCCAAGGCCATTTGGTCGGCTACGGGTCCAAGGCGTACCGCAATTATGTACTCTTCGCACTGACCCTCATTTACATCCTGAATTTTGTTGACCGCGCTTTGCTAGCGGTCGTCGGCCCCGATCTGGTGCCGGACCTTGGTATTACCGACACGCAATTTGGGCTTCTCACTGGCTTCGGTTTCGCCTTGCTCTATACCGCCGTGGGTATTCCGCTAGCGCGCTTTGCCGATGTCGCTCATCGCGTGTGGATCATGACAATCTGTGTGGCCCTCTGGTCGCTGATGACCGCAGCTTGCGGCCTTGCGACGGAAGTCACCATCGGCTCCATGACTATCGGCGCGTTCTGGATTTTGCTGATGTGTCGCGTCGGTGTGGGTATCGGCGAGGCGGGCTGTACGCCGCCGGCCAACTCGCTGATCGCGGATTATTTCATTCCGCGTGAAAGATCCCAGGCGCTGGGTTTCTACGCCATGGGCGTTACGCTCGGCACCATGGTGGCCAACCTGATCGGTGGCTGGGTTACCGATATGTTCGACTGGCGCACGGCCTTTTTCGTCGTCGGTTTGCCAGGCTTGCTGGTCGCCCTTGTTTTCAAATTCACAGTCAAGGAGCCGCCACGCGGCTACACCGATCCGCGGCAAGCCGAGGTAAAAGAGCGAGCCAGCCTGGGCGAGGCTATCCACGAGTTGATGGGCAAGCCTGCATTCTGGCTGATGACCGCTGGCGCAACCATTGCTGCGTTCTGTGGTTACGGCATTTCTTCGTTTCAGTCACTCTTTCTGGTGCGTACCTACGAAATCACCGCGGGTCAGGCAGCGATCTGGATCAATACACCGGTAGCCCTCTCCGCGGCCATTGGCACCTTCGCCACCGGTTGGCTAGCGACCAGGATTTACAAGAAGCACCCGGGCGCCATCGCCTGGGTACCGGCTCTGGGTCTGGCACTGTCGGTTCCCTTTTATATCTTTGCCTTCACTACCGACAATCTGCTTTACGCTGCCATCGGCCTGATCATCGGCGGCTTCGTTAAATACGGCTATCTAGCCGCTCAGTACACTATCGGCCAGGGTGTGGTCAGCGGGCGTGTGCGCGCCATGGCTACGGCAGTGATGCTGCTGCTCGTCAACCTGGTTGGCTACGGCTTTGGCCCGTTGTTCATTGGCGCAGTCTCCGACATCTTCTTCAAGTCTGGCATCGCCGAGCTTGGGGTCGCTGCTGGCGAACTGGCGCGCAACCAATGTCACCCCGCGGTGGTTGGTCAGCTGAACGAGAATCTGCAGGAAGTCTGTGGCCAGGTCTACGCGCAAAGCCTGCAAACCTCCATGGTTATAATGGCCTGCCTCTACATTGCCAGCGCTCTGTGCTTCTTTTTGACCTGGCGCCGGCTGGGCAAGGATATGGTGGACAGACAGGTTTAAAAAACCGATCACGCCATAAGTGACTACCCAGAGGGCGCATTGCGCCCTCTTTTTTTTGCGCTTAAAAGAGTAATTGGGGGAGCATCATCGCACGCCAAACTACGTGACCTGATTGCCGAGCTCGGTAGCGAGCTGCTCGACGTCAGCCACGGTCAGGCGTTGCAGGAACTGCTTTTGTTTATCACGCGGGGATAGCCTGGATGTGAACTGGTCGATTCTCCAGTGCGCTGAGCCAGGGGGGCAGCGGGCAGGGCGTTTGGCCGTGGTTAGTCACTTAGAGCAGAGTAACCAGGTGGACCAGAGGCATTAATGTTGATCTGACCCTGGTCTTGATGTGTCCCGTTTATTCATCACCTGCTGATTAGCGCTGGCAGTCACAAATGGTAAAAGTTATCTGGCTGGACGGCACGGGGCACTCGGCTATATTCTGACAGTCCGTTATCAACATGGACTCCTTAGTGGACCCCAGCCCCGCAGCACCCAGCCGCTTCGCCCTTTCTGTATCGCGAGTGGCAGTCAAATGATCGAACCTGTCATTAGCCTTATATTTGGTATTCTGGTCGTCCTCACTATCATCGCGGTAAATGGCTATTTTGTGGCGCAAGAGTTTGCCTACATGGCGGTTGACCGCACCCGGCTCGCCGCATTGGCTGCCGGGGGTAACGCATCGGCAAAGCGCGCACTGGCGGTCACGAAGCGTACGAGCTTCATGCTATCGGGCGCGCAGCTGGGCATTACTGTCACCGGCCTGCTCGTGGGTTATGTTGCTCAGCCGCTCGTTGGCGAATCGCTAGGCGCGTTACTCTCAGTAACCGGTATTCCAGCTGAATCCAGGGTGGCTGTCGCAACCGGCTTGACTCTGGTCGCGGCGACGATCATCCAGATGATCGTGGGTGAGCTGTACCCGAAGAATCTCGCCATCGCCAATCCTGAGCCGCTGTCGCTGGGCCTGGCCCGCTCCACGCTCTTTTATATGTCAGCCTTCGGCTGGTTGATCAGCTTCTTCGACAAGTCTGCCAACCTGCTCTTGAGGTTGCTGCGTATCGAGCCGATTCATGACCTCGACGTCAGTGCTTCGGCTACCGATCTGCCGCACATCATTGCTGACTCGCGCGACAGCGGGGATTTGCCCCGTGAGCTTTCATTCATGCTGGATCGCATCCTCGACTTTCCGCAGCGTAACGTGGAACACGCGATGGTGCCTCGTTCACAGGTTGACTGGGTCGAGCCAGAAACAACGCTGCAAGAACTGCGTGGTTTGATGGCGCGTGCGCACACCCGCTACCCGGTGATTGATGACGATGATGCGCCAGTGGGTGTGGTGCATCTTGCTGACGTATTGGCGCATCTCGACTCGGGGTGCGGACACGAGACCGTTGCGTCCCTGATGCGACCGGCCAAGGTGCTGCCGACGCTCATGCTGCTGCCAGATGCACTGGACCAGTTGGTGCAAACAACCAATCAGTTGGCCTGCGTGATCGACGAATACGGCGGTTTCGCTGGGGTGTTGACGATTGAAGACCTTGCCATGGAAATTGTCGGCGAGATCACCGACGAGCATGATGCTGAAGCGGGCGATGCTATCGTAGCGGAGGGTAACGACACATGGACCATGGAAGGCGACGTCCACCTGGACGAGGTTAGGCGCATTATTGGGCATGACCTGCCACGCGTTGATGTGGAGACCGTTGCTGGCATGGTCATCGCAGAGCTTGGCGCGCTGCCAGAGCAAGGCGACACTATCAGCATTGACCTGCCGGTCGACCCTGCCGAGCTGGTTGCCGACGAACCCACGATGTATCGACTCGAAGTTGACGTGTTGCGTATTGAAAGACATATCCCCGCTGAAGTTCGCGTGCGACTGGTCCAGTTCCCCATGGCGGAGGAAGAGCGATGAATGATCCCTTTTTCGTCACGATAGCGACTATCGTCCTGATCGCCCTCAGCGCCTTATTTGTGATCATCGAGTTCGCGTTGCTCGGCGCTCGCCGGCATCGTCTTGAAGAGCTGGCCGTTAACAGCCTTTCGGCTCGAGCCGCGTTGCGTGGTATGAATGATCTGACACTGATGCTTGCCGGCGCTCAGCTGGGTATAACACTATGTACCTTTGCTTTGGGTGCGGTGACCAAGCCTGCGGTCGACGTTTGGCTCGGCCCGGTATTTATCGCCTGGGGCTTGCCCGATTGGGCCGCGGCTGGCACAGCCTTTGGCCTTGCGCTGTTTCTAGTGACATTCCTGCACCTAGTAGCCGGTGAAATGGCGCCCAAGTCCTGGGCTATTGCACACCCGGAAAAATCGGCCCTGGCGATTGGCGTCGTCTCACGCATTTATATCTGGCCCTTGCGTTTGTTGCTGAGTGGGGTCAACCGAATCGCCAACCGCCTGGTCAAGGCCTCGGGTGTCGAACCCGTAGAAAGTGCTGCAGTTGGCGGCCAGGATATCGCGACCATCCGTCAATTGGTTGAGCATTCGGCAAAGGTCGGTACGCTGATGCCGCAGATGCAGCAGCAACTCTCAGGCTTGATCGACCTAGGCACGCTGGCCGTTGAAGCCCTGCTGGTTAAAGGCGAGGCGCCGGTTTACGTTGAGCGGGATGCGACGGTGGCAGATGTTCGCGCGACAGCCATGCAGACCGGGCACTTGCGTATTCTAGTGTTGGGTGCGGGCATCCAGCCGTCCGTGGTTCATGTGCGCGACACCTTGCTTGAGCCGGAAACTCGTCCGGCGCACGAGCTCGCCCGGACAGCATTTGTGCTCGACGCAAAAACTCCCGTCTATGACGCACTGGCGCGCATGCGAACATCGAGCGTTCAGCTTGCTTTGATCGTTAGGGAGAATCGTCTGCTTGGCGTGGTAACCCTGGCCGACATTCTGAAACGGGTACTGCCTGCGCCGTCCAGCGCTTAATGGCCGCAAACCCGCTTCGTCGCCTGCGTCTAACCAACCCATAGCCGGTTGCTCCGCAGCTCAAGCGCGGGTGAACGCATTGCGCCCGGTGCACCCGGTGTGATTGGCGCCGCCCGCACCACCCAAGTAATCAGGACGCGAAGTACGCTGCCAGCACGTCCTGGAGCTGTTGTACTTCTGCCAGCTCTGATTCAAATGACGTGACGAACCGCACTGCCAGGTGATCTGCCTTGATATCCAGGGCCTGTGGCACGCTGTTTGGAAGCCAGTCATTCAGGCGTACGCCTTGTGCCTTGAGGTGCTCGAACAGCGCTACGGGAATGACAGCGAACAGCTCGTTGGCCTGAACCGGCCAGGCGATCTGGATCGCGGGGTAGGGCTGCAGGCATTGCTCAAGCGCCAGAGCAATCTCATTGGCGTGCCGGGCCAGCGTGAGCCAGTGATCGTCCTTGAGCCAGGCGCACATTTGCGCACCAAACAGGCGACCCTTCGACACCAGGTGCCCTGCGCGCTTGCGACGCAGATCGAAGTCTTTTGCCAGCGCCTCGTCAAAAAAGATAACCGCTTCCAACGCCAAGGCACCGTTCTTCGAGGCACCCAGACAGAGCACATCGACACCGGCCTTCCAGGTAATGTCAGCGGGTGTGCAATTCAACGTTGCCAGCGCATTGCTGAAGCGAGCGCCATCCATGTGCACACGCATGTCAGCCGCATGCGCGACCTCCGTCAGAGCGCGCACTTCCTCAACGCTATACACCAGCCCACTTTCAGTACACTGCGTGATACTGAGCGCGCCGGGTATCTGGTTGTGGGGGCGGTCTTTGGGCAAGGACTGCAGCGTGTCGCTTAGGCATTGCGCCGTCAACTTATCGCCATCGTCACCCATCAACACCAGACGAGCACCGCCGGTAAAAAGCTCAGGCGCACTCAGCTCATCAACCGCGATATGCGCCTGTGAATGACAGAGAATGGAATGCCACGGCTGCACCAGCGCGGACAACGCCAGGCAATTAGACGCCGTCCCGGTCGCCACGAAAAACGCCTGTACCGGTTTTTCGAAAACCGCAGACAGCTGCGCAACCGCAGCTTGCGTCCATTGGTCATTGGAGTAAGAACCCGCCACCCCCACAGAAGCCCCGACAATCCCTTGGAGTACGGCTGGTGATACGCCAGATTGATTGTCGCTTGCGAAATTCATGGAGACTATCTCTATGGTGGGGGAAGGAGAGGGGCGAGGTTAACATATAGCCACCCAGACGCTTGGCTGTGAGTTGGTCCTTGTAGCCCATAACCTGTTTGCCGAGTTCGACGTTAGCGACGGGCAGGCGGTGCGCGTGCGGGTGGGTCTGCCTGCTAAGGGACAATATTCATCTGACCCCATTTGCTCTGATCCTTGATCATCTTCACGACTTCCAGCTTGAAGCTGTCGTCGAATTTTCTGCGTGTGTCGCTCATAAGAAATTCCTCGATAGATGCATTTTCCACCTATCGGGGTATGCGGGGAAATTAAACCACCACAGAAACGCTAAAGAGGTCCAACAAAAAGCTGGCAATGTGCTATTTTCTGTCTCGAATCAGCATTTTCATCTTAGGGAGCAAGGCATGGTATTCGAGAAGGGAATTAAATTTGCGATTGCAGCAGGAGCTTTGAGTCTGGTTACAGCTTGCTCACATAACGTTCCAGCTTGCAGTGATCAAGAATCAACTGAGTTGGTGAAGCAAATTGCAAAAGACGCCATTGCAGAAGAGGTTGGCCGCTCAATGGCTGACCAGACACTGCTAAGCGTTGAAGCAATTCGCACTACTGATGAGAATGAGAAAACCGGTGCTCTTGAGTGCGCCGCTGAACTTATAATCCTACCCCAAAGAAATGTATTTCCAATCACATATACAGTAGAAGCTACGGACGATAATGGTTTCTACGTTACAGTCTATGGGATTTAGGACCGAAAATGGATAGTAAAAAATACTTATACAAGCCCCGAATGGGTATTTTGCTCATATCATTAGCTTTTTTGGGTATTGCCAGTGTTGTTGTATTATTCCTATCGTTTGAGCCAGTCAGAAGCCACTTTATTGGAAGGCTTTTAGTTAAATATGACTTGAACGCAAAGCTTATAATAGCAGCAGTAGGCTGGGCTGGTCTTGCCTTGACTATCTTCGGAGGTTCTGCGTACCTAAAGATAGCGAAGCTTGGCGATAGATTTGTTGAAATTATTAACGGACGGTTTCGCGCACCGTTATCAGCTGGCTCCAAAGCAATAATTGATGTGCCATTGAAAGATATTAGCAAGGTAGGTTTTGTTGATGTGGCATCAACAAGAGTCATTACTGTGCATTATCCATCAGGCAAAGCTGAGTTCATAAGCACGATGTTCCCTGTCAAAGGTGACTTTGATGATCTTTACCAATCGCTGATAACAATCACTAGCTCCGGTAGCGACTTGCAAACATAAGCAACTAGCCTGATACCACTAGATTAAAAAAACCCTTACCCTTATGCGAAGGGTTTTTTTATGCGTTAGAAAAAAATCGGGGTCAGATGAGCGTATGTGTTCAGCTATCTCAAAGGAAAACGGCAAGACCTGACCCTGATCTCGAGTGGTCGATCAGAATGAGCAGAAGAATTAATGCTCATCTGACCCCAATTACGCCTTGATCGGTCAAGCGACAGTGGCATAAACAAGACCTCGGACCACACTTGGCGTTGCGGTATGCGGGGGTAGACAGCACATCGCGCCCTAGAATAGTCTTGAAGCACAAATGGATAGCTCAGCGCAGCCAAGGCTCAGCAGAGCGGACTTTGCACAACGGCAAAGGTATTACCAAGGACATGGGTATAAATCTGCGTAGTACGCACATCGGTATGCCTAAGCGCGGTCTTCACCGTGCGAGTGTCACTGCCGCGGCGCAGCGGCCCCGAGCCGTACATCAGCGAAGCAAGCAGCTTGTGAGGCTCAGGCAGCAGCGCGATGAGCGGGGTTGCTTCACTGCGTGTCAGCACCGTGGGGATACGTGCATAGCGCTTAGTCCGTACCGTGTCACCGATATCGCCCAGCGGCGGATCAAGCACCTTACCGTAAAGAATTACCAGAGCGTTGAGCGTCCTATTCTGCGTGGCAGCCGCTACATGCCGCCTGACGGCAAGCCAGGTAAGAAACTCGCTAACTTCCGCTGGCCCCCTCTCCAGAGCGTGACGCATCCGGTGGTAGCGCGGGAAATAGCGCATCCAACACCAGTAGGTTTTCTCCGTCCTAATACTGTAGTGATTCACCCTGATGACGTTACGAAACTGTTCTCGCAGGCGCGGCTTGGCTGCTGTGGTATCCGTACCGCATCCGTGCTGTACGTTTGTCCAGTATGATTGGTTGCACAAAAAGAGGAAGTCAAGCGAATACAGGCAGTACGCAGTGATGAGAAGGTAACTGGCTGTTTTAAAAAGAAAATTTACGTATTTTATCGACCGGCCGAGGTGTTGTTATGAAGAAGTCACGAATATGCAATCATAAAGCCGTCGGTCCACTCAACTGTTATTCGCACGATAGCGAGCGAGACCCAATATCAGCATAGTGCAAATTGCAGAAAATGCTGTATATCCAAACAGTATATCGGTTGCGGCTGATATGAGAACAAAGTCTAGGAAATGAAATTGACAGACCTCTGCCTATCATCAAACCTTAAGACCAAGTGGTCGCCGGTAAGCAAGTGGTGATTTGCTGTACAGGACGACCACTTGGTCTTAAGGCAGAGAAAAGGCCATCAATTGCTCATCCCTCTCGCTCGCTATTCGGCAAGCTGCTGGCGTATCCATTTGCTGTGGCAAATGTCAGTGCAACGCCATCAGCAAATAACAAGGTGGTAGTGTCGGACGATTCCGCAGATGACACACTGCTTGCGAAGCAAGCAGTCCGCCAAATGCGGCCTCGCCGCACACCACGACGTTATGCGGCGGCAGAGAAATAGATGGATCGTAACGTAAAAGACAAGGTGGACGGATGGGATATTTCTTTACAGAGAAATGTTCACATGTATTGCCATGCGCTATCCGTAAAAAATGGCCAGCTTGACTTCAGTATCGACTGTGAAGACTTGGTTACAGAAGAGAAAACTATAGGAATTTGGCTCTACAACTCCGAAATCCCTGAGTCTATGGTTGGCGAGCTACAGAAAGTATTGCTCAAGTGGGCAAGCCAATATGATGTGAGATTTCACATATACACAAGCAAGCTTGAATATGTCACTAACAAATAGGGCGCATAACAATCGCAGGCACAGCGACGGCTTTTTCACTCCGGCTGCGCCTCCATTACAAAGCCGCGCGTGCTGCGGGCGTTAGGCAAACAAAGGAGAGCACTATGAACGTCAAGAGAGCAATCGTTGCCACCATTTTTGCGGTAGCGTTCCCAACAATGGCGTCAGCAGTATGCCCATATGACCCGAACTGCTTAGACAATCCATATGGTGCTGGTAGCCCATACAAAGCAGACGGGCTAAACAACCCCTATAGCCAGTACGGCAGCCCGTACAGCAATAAGTCACACACAAATCCTTATGCTACGGACGCACCGAAGCTCTACGACAGCCAAGGGAATTACAGAGGGCGCCTTAGTAACAACCCGTACGATCCTGATTCCACATCGAATCCCTACGGTAGATATGGAAGCAAGTATTCACCGGACAGCATCAATAATCCATACGGAGCGGGCAATCCATATTCGAATGAGCCAATTTATGTTGTCCCATCTAAATAGCATTCGGGGATATCAGGAGAATAAAATATGGCAATAAAGAAAATTCATCCGCCTAAGCCACCAAAACCAGTAGACCGCCTGCAAAATATGAAAACAGTGCGGCCTATAGGAAAAACAAAATGGGTTAAGGCGCACTGGCGTTGGAATTATGGAACACATAAATGGGAATGGGTTTTGGGTCATTGGAGCAAATAAACATGCCTAACAAGGCAAATTCACTCGGACGGCAAAAAGCGGCGCTCCTCGTTCCTCGTCGCTCTGCTTTTTGCCGCCGGTGATTTGCAGCGTTAAGTCTCACTAGGGTCGACAAAGATGCATTATAGAAAGCTAACATATCTCTTGATTTTGACAATCTTACTATGTGCTGGCTGTGGTGAAGGCAAAAATCACAAAGAATACTTTCCAGGCAAAAATGGAGAAAAACCTACTGATTTTGTCTATTCATTCCAGAAGGACTACAAGTTAGCAGAAGCAGAGGCTTTAATATTTCTTAACAAAGTAGAAATCTTCGCTGAAAAAAACTCGATGTATGAAGGAGAGAATACTGAGGACTTAAAAGGTTTTGTTAGCAAGTATTATGTTGCGGGACCGCCAATGAAGTTTTTACTCAAGATTGTACAGTTAGACGCTTCCGCCTACAGATTGCAAATATCTAATTATCCGGGGCGCGAGTGTACATTGTGTCGTGACTTTTCAAGTAGTATTGATTCAGAGTTGTCAGCTGCAAATCAATAAATCGGCCACAATTAACAAAGCCATTAAAAATCACTCAACAAAAAGCGTTGGGCTGGACTCGCAAAAGCAGCTCGCCTTTTATGGCGGTGTTAAGTGGCAACAGAGAGACCATGAATTCTATGCTTAGTGCAACCAATCAAAATTGGAAAATGAATGTCTTTTATATATCCTTAGGTATGGGCGCTTTTTTAATGTTTGGTGGAAGATATTTTGGTGATCTATTTTCTATAGCTCATCCGGCGTATATAAATATTGCCGGCGTTCTTATTGGATTGATATCATTTTTTGTAGCATGTGTATCTATTAAATGCCCAGATTGCAAAGATAAATGGTTTTGGCGTGCAGTATCTAAAAGTAAAAGTGGGGACTGGTTGTTTTGGCTTAAATCGCAAATATCGGGTCCAGCATGCAAACAAGGTGCTAATAATGGCACTTAACAAAGGTAGCCAATTGACCTCCGTAAGCTGTCTTGGTTTTTGCAAAAATACGCAAAAATACAAGCCATCTTACTACGGCAATTGCTACCGGCGTTAGATTCCTATGCATAATCTCTACGAGTCAATAAAGTTCACAGAGCAGCATCATTTAGAAATAGCGGAATTATTCGACTACTCAAAAGTGCCAGTTAGTGAACTAGACCTAGCCATAGAAAAATACAAGAAGTACGTAACTAACGACGAATCACCACGATATCTGTACCTGATTCGCCGCACAGGAACGAAATACTACAAAATAGGCATTACAAACGACCTAAACAAACGCTTATCCACGCTCCAAACTGGGTGCCCACATGAGCTACGTATAATCTTTTATGCGGAAGCTGATATGGATGATTACTTGGGCAAAGAAATTAAGTACATCGAAGAGTTCTTTCATAAAAACTTCAACGAGCAGCGACACAGAGGTGAGTGGTTTAAGCTAGGTTACCATCACCTCTCTGACGTAGTCATGTTCCTCGATCTCAATAGAGAACTTGCTGTGAGAATCCTCTCGACAAATGAGCTCTCGAATTATCTTCAAAAACGTGAACGGCTTGGTAATGATGCTGAGTAGGCATCTAACCACTGGTTCAAATCGCTCACTTCGTTCGCTGGGACGGGCTAAAGCACGCCCCTTAATCAAACGTTAGCTCTGATTGAGTAATACCTATTGCTGCTGTCTACTACATTTTCGGGAAGAGGAGATTCACTGGCACCACACGGACCCAAGCCCCATCTGAGCGGGCGAGTAGCGCAGAGCTGTCGGGAAAAAGATGCTCGCGGTGTCTGAGCGAAGCGAGTTTGCGAGTATCCCCGGTAGGTCGAGCAACGCAGCGAACCCGAAGGGCCGCGCAGCTGGGTGCCCAGGGGAGTTGTTAGAGGGGAATGGGCAAGCATTCCCCTCTAACTCGCCTAGAGGCGAAAAGCGATAACCAGCCAGTGCAAGGCAGACCTAACCCACTACTCTCCGAAAAGTCAGGTTATACCTAACCGCCCCGGTTGCGGCATGAGAAGCCCGCTTCCCCAGCGGCGCCACTCCATGAAAATACAACCGACTAACCCCACCCCAAACCACCACATCCCCATGCTCCAACAACCACCGGCTGGGTTTATCGGTCCGCAACAAGCCCCCAAATAGAAACGTAATAGGCGCGCCCAGCGTCACTGACACAATAGGCGCTCCAAGGTCCTGCTCGTCTTTATCCTGATGCAAGCCCATACCCGCCCCAGTCTGATACCGATTGATCAAACAGGACTGCGGCTCAAAGCCCTCAAAACCAACCTCAGCAGCAGCGCGTACCGCCAGCTCACGAAAGGAGGCGGGCATGGCAGGCCAAGGCTTATCAGTTAAAGGGTCTTCAGTGGTGTAACGATAGCCGCGCTTATCGGTGACCCAGCCGTAAGTGCCACAGCTGCACTGCGCGGATGACATGGCATGGCCACCGGGCGTGACTTGGTGACGAAAGGCGGTCTGTTGTTCGATCTGGCCGATCTGCGCCAGCAGGTCATCCGCCTGCGCATGGGCAAAGCCTTTCAGCAACCAGGCATCCGGGGCAATGGCGATGGACTCCGGCGTGGGCGGGGCGAAGAGGTCAAGACTACTCTGCAAACGTGGCCTCCCGACGTAACAGCTCGCGCTTGCGCGCTACGCCCCAGCGGTAGCCGGAAATATCGCCATCGCTGCGCAGCACACGGTGGCAGGGCACGACGATAGCGAGCGGGTTAGCAGCACAAGCGCTGGCGACGGCGCGGGTCGCTTTGGGTCGCCCGAGGCGGCTGGCCAATTCGCCGTAGCTGATGGTGCTGCCGTTGACGATCTGCTGCAGCTGCTCCCACACCTGTTGCTGAAACTGAGTGCCGTTTGCGTTGAGCGGCATGCTTAGCGCCAGCGGTTGTTGCGGGCGCTCGATAAAGGCCAGGAGTTGCTGCATGTCGGGGCGCAGCCGCTCAGGGTTGGCTTGCAGGCGGGCACCGGGAAAGCGGCTCTGCAAATCGCGCAGCAGGCTTTCATCATCGTCGCCGAGCAATATGCTGCAGATGCCCAGCTCGCAGGCGCCGAGAAGTAAGCCGCCGAGTGAGCAGTGGCCGGTGAGGTAATCAATGCACAGGGGTTGGGTAGCCATGCTGTTGTACGCTGCTGGTGAGTTGATCAGCGCTCAGTGTCCGACTTCCAGCGGCTGGCAGCAAGTGCTGCAAACCGCTGGCGACGGTAAAAAAGCAGACGAGGTGGCGATGGCCACGCAGGTAGCTTTGTGGTTAGAACTTCATGCCTGGCAGATTCAGCGACGCGGTGTTGCCACCGTCGACTGGCAGGGCCTGACCTGTGACGTAGCTGGCATCGTCGCTGGCCAGAAAGGCAATGGCGCTGGCGATTTCTTCCGGACGGCCATAGCGGCGCAGCTCGCAGCGCGAGCCCAGCTTGTCTTCCTTTTTGTTGCTGCGGGCATACTCAAACACGGGCGCGGTCATGCCGGTTTCGATCAGGCCGGGGCAGACCGCGTTAACGCGAATGCCTGAGCCGCCCAGGTCGCAGGCCGAGGTCATGGTGAAGTTGATCACACCGGCCTTGGAGGCGCTGTAGGCGTTGCCGCCAGCGCCGGAGCGAATGCCCGCCACGGAGGCGGTGTTGACGATGGCGCCCTTGCCCTGTTTCAGCATCTGCTGCGAGGCATACTTGGTAAACAGCATGACGCCGTAGAGGTTGACGGAAATGATCTTCTGCCAGGTCTCCAGGCTTTGTTCGGGCGCGCCGCTGTAGTCACCGCCAGCGATACCGGCGTTGTTGCACAGCACATCCAGGCTGCCGTAGTGGCTGATGGTTTCGGCTACGCACTGTTCGACGGCGACTTCGTCAGACACATCCAGGGTGCGGTGCTGTACCTCGGTGCCAGCGGGCAGTTCGCTGAGGGTCTGTTCCAGACCTTCGGCGTTACGGTCGACCAACATGAGTTTGGCGCCTTCGCTGGCCAGACGTTTGGCGGTGGCGCGGCCAATACCGCTGCCGGCACCGGTGATCAGGGCAATCTTGTTATCAAAACGTTGCATGGTTCCTGTCCTCTGCTGTGCTGCGTTGTAAGCGAGTGCGGCGGCGCCGCACTCCTTGTTATTAATGATCGATGCTGACGTCTTCGCTGGGCGGCTTGCTGGCAGCCTGCGCTGCATCTATGCCGAGGGTGCTGGCCATGGCGGCGGTGTCTACCTGCCAACTGCTGGCGATATCACGCTCGATGCGCACGGGTGAGAGGCTGATCATGCCCTCACGCAGTGCACCCACGTCGGACTGCAGGCCGGTGACCTTTTCGGTCTGACGCTGGAAGCCGAGCCAGTAGTAGGGCACGCCACGGGTGTCTTCACGGCGCTCGATGTTTACGCCGCCAATGCTGCCGCGCTGTGGGCGGCAAATGGCAACGCCACGTACCTGCTTGGGCGGTAGCGCCGGGAAGTTGATGTTCATGGCGCAGTCTTCCGGCCAGCCTTCGGCCAGCAGCTCACGCACCAGCTTGCCGCCATACTCGCGGGCGGTATCCCATTCGGTGGGCACACCAGCGTGATAGGCCTGACTCAGAGCAATGGCGGGAATACCCAGCAGGGTGCCGGTGAGGGCGCCGCCGATGGTGCCGGAGTAGGCGACCGAGTCGCTGATGTTGGCGCCGTGGTTGACGCCAGAGAGCACCAGGTCAGGTTTCTCGGGCATGAGTTCAGCCACGCCAAGCAACACGCAGTCACTGGGTGTGCCGCTGACGCTGAAGCGGCGCTCTTCAAAGTGATGTACGCGCAGCGGGTGATGTACCGAGATGGACATGGAAACACCGCTTTGGTCCAGGTCTGGAGAGACGATCCAGACTTCTTCGGCGATCTGCGCAGCGATCTCTTCCAGCACTTTCAGGCCGGGGCCGCGCCAGCCATCATCGTTGGTCAGCAATACGCGCTTGATTGGCTTGGACATAGAGATTCCTTTGCGATTTTGGCTATTCGGGGATATCGGTAGGCGAACGATTTTTAGGTACAAGCAATGCGGGGCACCTGATGAGGTGCCCCGCGAGGGTGTTGCCGAGTTACTTGCTCTGGGCTATTTCCCAGCCGCGATCAGCCAACAGGCTGGCGCGTTTGCCGACTTCCAGTGCATCTGCGTTGCTGGCGTTGCCTTGCAGCGCGCGGTGGTAAACACCTTGCACGATGGCGGCCAAGCGGAACAGCGAGAAGGCTACATAAAAGTTCCAGTCTGGCACACCGCTGCGGCCGGTGTGTTGGCAGTACCAGTCCAGCACTTGCTGCTCTTCTGGCAGGCCAAGGGCTTTCAGATCGGCACCGACCAGGCCTTTGGCGCCATCGACGTTCACTGGCATGTGGTAGGGCAGGCAGCAGTAGGCCAGATCCGACAGCGGGTGGCCAAGGGTAGCCAGCTCCCAGTCGAGGATGGACACGACTTTGGATTCGGTTGGATGCAGCATCAGGTTGCCGATACGGAAGTCGCCGTGGGCGATGGTGGTGCTGTCGTCCGCCGGGATGTTATCCGGCAGCCACTTCATCAGGGCGTCCATGGAAGGCATGTCGTCGGTGCGGCTGGCTTCAAACTGGCCGCCCCAGCGCTTGAGCTGACGGGCGATGTAGTTGTCTGGCTTGCCGTAGCTTTCCAGACCAATAGCTTTCCAGTCGGCATTGTGCAACTGGCCCATGGTCTGGATCATCGACTGATAGATCGGCATGCGTTCTTCCTGCGCGACTTCGGCCAGCTGTGGCTGCGAGTAGACGCGACCGTCAACGTAGTCCATCACATAGAAGGCGGTACCGATGATCTCGGGGTCTTCACACAGCAGATGGACGCCGGGTACCGGCACATCAGTGCTACCGAGTGCGTTGATCACCTGGTACTCACGCTCGATCATGTGTGCCGAAGGCAGTAGTTTGCCCGGTGGCTTCTTGCGCAAAACGTACCGTTTTTCACCGATTTCCAATAGGAAAGTCGGGTTGGACTGGCCGCCCTGGAACTGCTGGACTTTCATGCCCTGGTTGGCTCCGGGGAGGTAATCCTGCAGGTACTTGGCCAGTTTGGCCTGGTCAAACTGGTGTGCAGGTAATACGTCAATCAGGGTGGCTCCGCTCATCTTATGATCCTGTAGTGAATGGGTCTGTACAGAAAGTAACACGCCAGGCGGCTGCCTGGCGTGTAGAAAAGCCTTATGAATCAGGCGTTATCAGGTAATGGTATCGCCGCCATCGGCAACGATGGTCTGCCCGGTAACGTAAGCGCCAGCCCTGGAGCCCAGAAACAGCGCTACCCCGGCGATATCCACCGGCTCACCAACGCGGCGCAGCGGCAGTTGTTCTTCGACTCGCTTGAGGCGATCCGGGTCTTCGATCAGGGCTTGGGCGAAGTCGGTACGGATCAGGCCAGGGGCGATAGAGTTGACGCGGATATTCTGCGGGCCCCATTCCAGCGAGAGGTTCCGTGCCAGACCCGCTTCGGCCGCTTTGGACATGCCATATACGCCGATGTTGGCACTGGCACGCAAGCCAGCAATGCTCGACAACAGCACGATAGAGCCGCCACCTTGCTTGACCATGTGCGGGATCGTCATGTTGCACAGCCAGAAGGTGCCTTTGACGTTGGTGCCCATGATCTTGTCAAAGGCCTCATCGCTGACCTTGTGCGTGGGGCCATAAACCGGGTTGGTGGCAGCGTTGCACACCAGGATATCGATCTTGCCCCAAGCCGCTAGCGTCTGGTCGACCAGATTCTGCAACTGTGCCTTGTCGCCTACATGGCAGGCCACCGGCAGAGCCTCAAAACCCTGCTCGCGCAGTTCGCTTGCTACTTGTTCGCAGACGTCTGCCTTGCGGCTGGAAATAACTACCTTGGCACCGGCCTTGGCGTACTCCTCGGCAATCGCCTTACCAATGCCCTTGGTTGAGCCGGTAATGATGGCGACTTTGCCGGTTAAATCGAAAAGAGACATTTGGGCCTCGCTGTTTTTTTATCTTGTGGTTGTTTGTTCGGGTAGTGGTTAGAGCTGGATGGGGCTTGAAGCTTGAAGCTTGAAGCTAAAACCAGGGCAGGCTGCTTGCTTTTTTGTGGGAGGGCTCACTCATCCGTGGCCCCCCACAAAAAAGCAAATCAGATCAAAGCTTCCAGCTCAGCCTCTACCGCTGGCTGCTTCCAGCTTTCCGCTTCAAGCTTCCAGCTTGTTTTAAAGATATTGCCCCATTTCCAGCTTGGCGATGGTGCCCAGGTGGACTTCGTCCGGGCCGTCGGCCAGGCGCAGGGTACGGGCTTTGGCGTAGGCGGAGGCCAGGAAGGTGTCCTGACATACGCCTTTGGCGCCGAATACCTGAATGGCGCGGTCGATCACGTTGCAGGCCATGGTGGGGGCGACGGCTTTGATCATGGCGATCTGCTGACGAGCCACCTTGTTACCGTGCAGGTCCATACTGCGGGCGGCGTGCAGGGTCAGCAGGCGGGCCTGATCGATCTCGCAGCGTGACTTGGCGATGGCTTCGGCGGTGCTGCCGTGTTTGTACAGCGGCTTGCCGAAGGCAACACGCTCGGCGGCGCGTTGGCACATGGCGGCCAAGGCGCGCTCGGCGATGCCGATGCTGCGCATGCAGTGGTGAATACGGCCTGGCCCGAGGCGACCTTGAGCGATTTCAAAACCACGGCCTTCGCCCAGCAGGATGTTGGACACCGGCACGCGGACGTTCTCGTAGGTGATCTCGGCGTGGCCGTGTGGTGCGTGGTCGTAGCCGAACACGTGCAGGTCACGCACGATGGTCACGCCGGGGGTGTCCAGTGGCACCAGAATCATGCTCTGTTGTACGTGCTTGGGTGCATCCGGGTCGGTTTTGCCCATCACGATGGCGATCTTGCAATGCTCGTTCAGCGCTCCGGAAGACCACCACTTGGTGCCGTTGATCACGTACTCATCGCCATCGCGGCGAATTTCGCACTGGATGTTGGTGGCGTCGGAGGAGGCGACGTCGGGCTCGGTCATCGAGAAGCAGGAGCGGATTTCACCGGCCAGCAAAGGCTTGAGCCACTGCTCTTTTTGCGCCTCGTTGCCGTAGCGCTCGATGGTTTCCATGTTGCCGGTGTCCGGTGCGCTGCAGTTGAAGACTTCACCGGCGAAGGAGACGCGGCCCATGATTTCACAAAGGTGGGCGTATTCTTCGTTGTTCAGGCCAGCGCCACGTTCGGAGTGGGGCAGAAACAGGTTCCACAGTCCCTTGCCCTGAGCTTTTTTCTTCAGTTCTTCAAGAATCGCCGGGTGGCCCCATTTGTTCTCTTTGACCTGTTCGTAGAACAGCGCCTCATTGGGGTAGATAAACTCGTCCATAAAAGCTTCGAGCTGTTGCTTAAGGTCTTGCACGCGGGGGCTGAGTTCGAACATGGTGGGTCCTTTGCATTATTGTTTGGCGTGAAGGTATTTCACGGCGTCAGGCAATGCATGTGACCATATAGTCAGCCCGCTGCGAGATGAAGAATATCCTGCGGCTGGAATAAGGTTTTATAGATTTTGGTGATAGAGGGGTGGATGTATTATTAGCGTGGGTGAGACGCGCCCCTCTCTGCAGGGCTTCAGGCTGTGCCCGACATCTGTGGGCGCAAGTTGACTGGTAGTCGTTGCAGATCATGGGGGTCATCCAGATCCCACAACGTTGGCCCTATCCAGAGGCTTTGCTCGGCGGCCTGCAGTCGCTTGCGCGTGTCATGCATAACCCGGTCGTGGCTCCACTGCATGTTGGTGAAAGGCACTGCATCGGGTTGCCGCTGGGCGATCAACACGTAGCCGCCATCTTCGCTGGGGACCACGGCCGCATCGTGAGTGGCCAGTGCGATATTGGCTTGCTGCACGACGGCGGTGGACATATCCGGGCAGTCTGTGCCGATCAATAAAGCCCCGTCAGGGTGTTCAGCCAATGCGTTGGCCATGCGCTCACCCAGATCGGCACCCACCTGCTGGCGCAGGGTGAGGTTATGATCCTTGGCTAACTGTTGGAGTAGGGGGTGGTCTATCTGCGGAGCATAGAGGTAGCGCTGGGCTGGCCAGTCAATGGTTTGTTGCAGACTGTGCCGCAGGAGCTGGATGTAGAGTTCACAGGCTCCCTTAGCACCCAGAGCGGGGATCAGGCGGGTCTTAACGCGGCCAGGTACCGGGGCTTTGGCGAAGATCAGTAACGGGCGAGGGCGGTTCGGCATGGTCGGGAGCAGCCTCCGTCAGGCATTTAATATAAACCGCTAGTACCACTGAGCCAGGCGTTGCGGCGGTACGCCAAGCCAGTAAAGTGCGCGCAGCCACCACATCAAGGCTATGGTGCGCAGAGTGCCGTGCTGCTGCCAGCGACGGCTGGATGTCACCAGAGGAGGGCGAAGGCAAACTGGTTTGCCATGGCGGCGTAACCGTTTGCTCAATTCAATGTCCTCCATAAGTGGGATATCCGCATAGCCGCCAAGTTCCGTAAATAGCTGATGCTCAACAAAAATACCTTGATCACCGGTACAGACGCCGGTGATTCGTGAGCGCCAGTTCATCATGCCGGCGACGGTATTGAGTAGCGCGCTACTGGGATCAAGCCGCACGTCAAACCGGCCCCAGCGCTGGTTCTTGTTCGCGGCTTGGGCAATCAACCGGGTAAAGCCGCCGGGTAGGCGGGTGTCGGCATGCAGAAACAGTAGCGTGCTTCCGCGTGCGACTGCCGCCCCGGCGTTCATCTGGCGCGCTCGTCCAGGTGGACTTTGCAGCAGCTGGTCGCATAAGCCGGTGGCCAACGCGACCGTGTTGTCTGTGCTGCCGCCATCAACCAGAATCACTTCCAGCTCGCCGCGCAGTGCCTGCAATGGCTGCAGGCTGCTGACGATATGCGCGGCCTCGTTGCGCGTAGGCATGATGATGCTGAGCGCTGGCCCATCTTGGCTTGGCATCAGCGCTTTAGCCGCCAGCGGTGAAAGCGCTTCACCCAGCCGAGGAGTTTTTCCGGCGCATGAGCGCGCTTCCATTCGCCTGCTGCGTACTTATTTGCCTCGGCAAAGGTGGGGTAGCTATGCACGGTACCGAGTACCTTGTTCAGCCCCAGGTTTTGCTTCATTGCCAACACGTATTCGGCGATCAGTTCGCCTGCATGGGCGCCAACAATGGTCACACCGAGAATGCGGTCCTTACCCGGCGTAGTGAGTACTTTTACGTAGCCCTCTGCCGCTTCATCTGCGATGGCGCGATCGAGATCCTCAATGCCATAGCGGGTTACTTCTACCGCTATTTCCTGCTCTTCGGCTTCGGCTTCCGACAGCCCCACGCGGGCCACTTCGGGCTCGGTAAAGGTCACATGCGGTAGCACGCGATAATCGACCTTGAAGCGTTTGAAACTACCAAAAAGTGCGTTTACGGCGGCGAACCAGGCCTGATGCGCGGCGGCGTGGGTGAACTGGTAGGGGCCGGTGACATCGCCCACGGCGAAGATATTCGGAAAGCGGGTGGCCAGATATTCGTTGGTTTCCAGCGTGCCGTTATCGCGCAGTTTCAGGCCTAGCTCTTCAACGCCATAACCTTGGGTGTTGGCCTTTCTGCCCACCGCAACTAGCACCGCATCAAAACTGATGCTCACCAGCTCGTCGGTATCCAGCTGCCGCGCGTGCATCACAGCGCCTTGATCGGTCTGCTCGAAACGCTCGGCTTTATGGCCCAGGCGTAAATCAACTCCCTCACTGCGCATTGCCAGGCTGACCAGCTCGCTGGCGTCGCTGTCTTCGTTTGCCAGCAGGCGTTCGCCCTGTTCGATTTGAATCACCTGCGAGCCCAGACGCTGAAACGCCTGTGCCAGCTCGCAGCCAATCGGGCCGCCGCCCAGTACCAGCAAGCGCTTGGGCTGCTCGCGCAGGCCCCATAGTGTGTCGGAGGTATAGGCGGGTACGGTATCCAGGCCGGGGATCGGCGGCATGACCGGACGCCCACCGGCGGCGATGATGATGTTGCGTGTAGTCAGGGTGCGCCCGTCCACTTCTACGCTCCAGGGCGAGGTGATGCGCGCCGCACCCTGGATCACGTCGACGCCGAGGTCGCGGTAGCGGTCGGGCGAGTCGTGTGGTTCGATTTCGGTGATGACGCGCTGTACGCGGTCCATGACGCGGGCAAAATCGACCGTTGCGCTGGCGTTGGTATAGCCCAGCGTGGCGGCGCGTTTGACTTCAGCTGCCAGTCGCGCCGAGCGAATCAGCGCTTTGGAGGGGACGCAGCCGGTGTTCAGGCAGTCGCCGCCCATGGCGTGTTTTTCTATCAGGCTGACTTCGGCCTTTACCGCTGCGGCTATGTAGGCACTGACCAAGCCGCCGCTGCCCGCACCGATGACCACCAGGTTGCGATCAAAGCTGTTGGGTTTTTGCCAGCCGCGGTAAACCCGACGCGCCTTGACCTGATCGAGTATTTTGCGTGCGATCAGCGGGAATAGCCCGAGCAATACAAAGGCGCCAATCAGCCCCGGTGACAGAATGCCGCCCAGTGAGTCCAGCTGGCTGAGTTCGCGACCTGCGTTCACGTAGACGAAGGTGCCGGGCAGCATGCCGAGCTGGCTGACCCACCAGAAGGTGCGCGCCTTGATGTGGGTTAGCCCCATCGCCAGGTTGATCATGAAAAAGGGGAAAGCCGGCACCAGCCGCAGGGCGAACAGATAAAAGGCGCCCTCACGTTCTATGCCTTCATTCAGCGGTTTCAGGCGTCGGCCAAAGCGCTGCTGCACCCAGTCCTGCAACAGAAATCGGCTGATCAGCATGGCCAGAGTAGCGCCAAGGCTGGAGGCAAAAGACACGATGACCAGGCCCCAGCCAAGGCCAAATAGTGCGCCGCCGGCTAGTGTCATCAATGCTGCACCGGGCAAGGACAGGGCTGTCACCAGCACATAGACGACGAAGAAAATGCCGCCGGCGATCAGCGGGTTCTCTATTACCTGGGTATTCAGTGCCTGTTGCTGCGCCTTGATGGCGTCTAGGCTGAAGTACTGGTTAAGGTCGAACACAAAGAAGGCGGCGACCAGCGCAACGATGGCCAGCAATACTGCCAGCTTTTTGATATTCATACGAAATGGGCCTCCAGGGCGCATAGGGTACTGGCAAGGGCGAAGCCCTCGATTAGGGCGTCCTGTGGTTGCTCATCGCAACCTTGGGTAATACGGGTTCGGTAGGACAGTGCGGCAGCACTGCCCTCTGGCCAGGCCTGATCAAAATCGGTGATAAACGCCTGCTGATCGTAGTTCAAGGGCAGCGCCTCGACGTACAGATTGCCGATTTTTGCGCGATACAGTGCGGCTAGACTAGGATGCGCGGCTATCCGCGTGACCAGACCGTAACAGCCGTTGTTGAAGTTGGGCAGACCGGCGGCGCCGTTGTTGATGACCGCCCAATTCTCGGTTGCCAGCGCTGCTGCAGAGCAGGTATGACTGGTGGCTAGCACACTGATGCGGTTGCGCTCACACCAGTCGCCCAACTGCTGCTGGCGCTCGGGACTACGCAGCGCTGAGCGGTCGCATTGCCAGCCGGCAAGTGACTGTTCATCGCCGTGGGTGATGGCGACGCGCTGGCCGGCAACGTCAACTACTGCCGTCGCTGCGCGGCCAGCCAACGCGCTGGCCATGCCCGGCAGTTGCGCTACGCAGTTGCTGAGCTGTTGATGGATGGTGTTGGACCAGTTCACCGTCTGCTCTGGTACTTCGTCAGGGTAGGCGCAGCCACAGCCGTGCGCTGAATTCTCCTGGCGACCCAGCTCGGTCTCAACGTTGCCACGCAGTAGGCTGTACTGTTCAATTTGTGCTTCGATTCGGCGGAACACCTCGGGCTCACAATCAAACCAGTGCGCGTCGCCGTTGAACACTACGCGGGCTTCGGGTTCACGCAGTAGTCGCCGCTGTAGTGCCGCCAGTGCCTGCTCATTGCCATAGAGCCCGCCGACCACGTAAAGACTGTCGCAGCTAAACAGGCTTGTACCGGCAAAGCTGTCTGCGGGTAGCTGATAGTCAAGCGGGCAGCTGCGTCCGGGTGTCATGCTGTTCTCCGCAGGCCGCACAGCAGGTAGGCTGCGGTGCACAAGATCAGACCGTAGAGGTTAACGCCCAGCAGCAGCGCATAGCGTCCATCGCCGATAGCCCAGCTGGCAGGTATCCAGTTGAGCGTCAGCCCTACGCCCAGCAGCAGGCCGCACCAGAAGCTCAGGTGAAAGCCCAGTGCGGTAGGGCGAACCAGCCCGTGCAACAGGAACACCGGTGCCAGGCCAATCACCATGGTGCCGCTAATGGTGGTCGCCTTGAGAATGTCGGTACCCGCCAGCATGGGCAAGTTGCCTAGTACCGCAAAGATCAGCATGGCAAGCATGCCTACGGCGATGGCTTTTTGGCCCAGATTACGGCCGGCCAAGGCGGGCAGTTCGCGGCCGGTCAGGCGCGCCTGGCTGGAGAAGGTCGAGTCCAGCGTGGAGCCAGCGGCGGAGATCATCACCAGGGTCATCACGATCAGCGCGCCAATGCCCATGGTCTTGGCCAGCGCGGCCGGCACGTTGCCGGAGGCTTCTATGCCGCTGAGGCTGGCGTGTACACCGATCAGGCTGAAGGCCAGAATCGCGACAAAACCCAGCACGCCAGCCAGGGTGAAGGCGCGTAGCATGGATTTCTCTTCGCTGATAAAGCCGCGATCAGTCAGTACCGGATCATGGAAGGGGTAACTGAACAGCTGCAGGCAAGCGACCAGAAACAGGTCTACGCCAGCGTTCATAGCCCAGTCGCTGGTGCTGCTCAGTTCGGCCATGGAGTGGTTGGGCAAGACCAATCCTAAAACCCAGACTAATGCGACGATAAAAATCGCTGCTTGGGCAGCATCGGTCAGGATCGAGCTACGCAGGCCGCCGCGAAGGCTATAAGCCAGAGTTACGACGGTGAAGAGGAGTGCGGCAAGAATAAAGGGCGTGCTGCCGCTATCGCCATAGTAGCCGCCGACGACCGCGGTGTTGCTCCAGACCTCGTTGAACAGGCGAATGAGGATCGCTGCGGAAAACGCCAGTGCCGCGCCACGGCCGTAATTGCTGGTCAGGAAGCTGACCATACTAGTGGCGCCAAATTTGCGCCGCAGGCGATAAATGACGTAGCCACACAGTGGAATCGACAGCCAGTAGGTGGCGTAGGCCAAGCCGCCAACCAGACCAAATTCGGCCCCCAAATTCGCCGCGTTGGTAACCGACTTGGCAAATATCCAGCTGATGAAGATGCTGATAGTCAGCAACAGTGGCGACGCTGGGCGGCCGTCACTGTCTTCGCCATTAAAGAAGCCACCCAGGGTGACGCTGCGTGGCGATAGGGCGTACATGATGACGCCATAGGCAATGAGAAAGCCCCAGAAGAAGATGCCGGTCATACCGCTGATGGCCATGCAGTGGTTCCTGTTAGTTCTTGAGTTAGAGAAAGTAGTTAGCTGATAACGCCGCCGCAACTGGAGCCTTGCCCTGCGGTGCAGGCAAAGCAATGGTCGCGGGTGGCGATGGGATTGTCTTCCAGTGTTTGCTCTGCCAATTGGCTCAGGTGCGGGCGATCACTGGCAATTAGCGGCAGCGGCAGATCCAGCATCTGGTTGAAATCACAGTCGTACAGGTAACCGCGCCAGTCGACGCTGATAGTATTGCGGCACATCAGCCCCGGCAGATTTTGCGCGCTGAAATTATCGCGCAGTAACTGCATGTAGTCGTTGAATTGACCTCGGCTGGCTAGCGTGCTGCCGAAGCGGGCAATAGGTTGATTGGTGATGGTGAACAGCTGACTGAATACGATGCCAAAGTCTTCGCTCAGGTGCGATTTGTAATCAGCCTGCAGTGCAGCCTGCGGTGGCGGCAGGCTGGGTCCTTGCGGGTTGTAAACCAGGTTCAGCTCGAGGCCACTGTCTGCTACGCCGTAGCCGAGCCGGTTGAGCTGTAACAGACCTTGTATGCTGCGCTCAAATACGCCGTCGCCGCGCTGCTGGTCTACGTTGTCGCGCGAATAGCAAGGCAGCGAGGCAGAAACGCTGACACGATTTTCCGCCAGAAAGTCGGCCAGGTCTTCGTAGCCCGGCTCGGACAGAATGGTCAGGTTACAGCGGTCGATAACCTCGATCCCTTCGGTGCGAGCGTGGCGCACAATGTCGCGAAAACGCGGGTGCATCTCGGGCGCGCCGCCGGTCAGATCGAGCGTTTGCACCGAGTGGGCGTCGAGCACGCGGTACAGGTCTTCAATCACCTCGTCAGTCATCGCCTCGGTCCGGGTCGGACCGGCATTTACATGACAATGCAGGCAGCGCTGGTTGCACTCATAGGTCAGGTTCACTTGCAGGGTATCGAGTGCACGCCGCTTGATCGGCGGAAAGTCGAGACGGTTCAATAGGGGCAGG
The DNA here is from genome assembly GCF_014077575.1 of Pseudomonas sp. 5Ae-yellow. Taxonomy (NCBI): domain Bacteria; kingdom Pseudomonadati; phylum Pseudomonadota; class Gammaproteobacteria; order Pseudomonadales; family Pseudomonadaceae; genus Pseudomonas; species Pseudomonas sp. 5Ae-yellow. The sequence goes on from NZ_JACGWE010000006.1 coordinate 147,250, forward strand.
GTATCCAGCACAGAGTGCTCCTCATAACGATAACTATATGAAGAATAGAGCATTGGCCGCCTGCTTTGTTACAAGATCACCATCTTTTAGCTTGGCACCATTTCAGTGAGGGCGTGTCACAAGACCAAGTTGCTCACGTTTACGGGCTTGTCTCTTGCTGGTGTATCGTTAGGTTTCAGTTAGACATTATTAAAGGAGTGGTTTGATGAATCGGCTATTGGTTGCCGCCAGTGCGTTATTTCTATCCGGCGCAGTGCTGGCTCAGGATGCAGTCTCGCCCCCACAGATTACTCAGGCGCAGCAGCAAGCGCTCGGTGACGCGGTTGCTAGTACCTCGCGAGGCATTACCAATGTGATGCGTGATGCCTACCGCAACCCGCAGCACACGCTGGCTTTTTTTGGCATTACGCCCGGGCAGACCGTGATTGAAGTATGGCCGGGCGCTGGCTGGTATACCGAGATACTCGCGCCACTGCTGCGCGATGACGGCAAGTTGATCACGGCGCATTTTGATCCTGAGTCCGACGTGGCGTTTTTCCGCCGGTCACGTGCCGACTTTGCAGCCAAGCTGGCTGAAGATCCGCAATGGTATGACAAGGTCGAACTCTCCACGCTTAATTATGATCCGCAGGTGCCGCTGGCCGAACCGGAGAGCGCAGATCGGGTGCTGACCTTCCGCAACGTGCATAACTGGTTGGCCGCTGGCGATGACAAAGCTGCGCTGGTATTCGACAAGTTTTACGCAGCGCTCAAGCCGGGCGGTATGTTGGGCGTGGTTGAACATCAGGCCAGGGCCGGGACCAGCCTGGAGGACATGATCAAAACCGGCTACGTGACCCAGGCCAAGGTGCGTGAGCTGGCTGAGGCCGCGGGCTTTGAGATGATTTCGATCAGTCCGGTCAATCAGAACGTGCAGGATACCAAGGATCATCCAGAGGGGGTCTGGACCCTGCCGCCCACGCTGCGTTTGGGTGACAAGGATCGGGCACGCTACCTGGCTATCGGTGAAAGCGACCGCATGACCTTGCTCTTTATTAAACCGGAGTAGGGTGGCCTTGCCCTTGCCGTGCTTTAGCGGGAGGGGCTGTCTTTTTTGCCGAGCTGGCGGCGATAGCCAGTAGGGCTCATATCGGTCCAGCGGCGAAAGGCGCGGGTAAAGCTGCTTGGGTCCAGGAATCCTAGCTCGTAGGCAATGCTGGTGAGCGAGAGTTGGCCGTCAGTAATCATACGCAGCGCCGCTTCACGGCGAACCTCATCCGCCAGTTGCTCATAAGACGTGCCTTCCTGGCTCAGCTTGCGCCGCAGGTGACGCTGGCTGATATTCATCGGTCCGGCTACCCGTTCAGCGCTAATGTCGCCAGACCCCAACAGCAGATGTATGCGTCTTTTTACCTGCTCCGATAGCGTACTGCTCGGCAAGGTGGCCAGCATATGCTGGAGTATGTCGGTCAGCTTGGGTAGCAGTAAGGTAGATGAGGTAGGCAAGGATTTATCTAGCAGGCTGCGCTTGAGCGACAGCGAATAGCGGTTAGCGAACCTTACTTGCTGATTTTTCAACAAGCGCTGGCAACTTTCTGCGTGTAAGTCGTGATGGTCTGCCAGCTCGATAGCATATAAAAGGCCGTCTGCGTCGAGGTCAATGCGGGTGAAGTAGCGAGCCAGGTAGCCGACAATAGACGCCATGTGCTGAGGGTGAGTATCCCCGATGGGCTTGAGCAACAGGTGCACTGATTCTTCCTGCGTATCGACCTGCAAGTTCAGTTGCGTGCTGACAATCGGGAAGTAGCGCGTAAGGATATTTAACGCGTCCTGAATAGACGGTGAGGCTGATGCCGCCAAGGCCAGGGTGTTGAAGGCGGTAGGGCTGAATACCCGATGCATGCGCAAGCCCAGCAGCGGGTCATCGCTGATACGAGCGGCCTCACTCCACACCAGTGAGCAAAATGGCTGATCGATGAACCCCTCTGCTTCAAACTGATCGCTGAACAGGCAGCCAGCCACGCTGGAGTCGCGCAGCGACAGGTCGTATTGCCGAAGCGTTTGCTCGACTGCGGTGGCCCAGAATGCACTTTCACGAACACGAAAAAAGGAGTGTGAACTCGACTGCTCGAACATCATCCCTGCCTGTTTTTGCTTTTGTTAGGTGACAAAATTGTTGTTTGTCTTATTGGTGGATTATAACGATAAAAAAAAGGTTCTTCACGGAAGTCCGGGGCAACCCGGACTTTTCGTTTCTGGAATGAGGTGAGGCGGTGACATCTCGGTCATGATGGTTGTGCGACCAACACCATAATCCGAGAGCACCGCCTCATG